>JAEYZJ010000204.1 GCA_023430705.1 Pseudomonadota bacterium
TCCGGTTCGCTGATGCGCTCGACCGACACCACCTTCTCGCCTTCGGCGGTGTTGAAGACGGTGACGCCCTGCGATGAGCGGCCGACGATGCGGATGCGGTTGTCCGGCCCGGCATCGACCGGCACGCGGATCACCTGCCCGCCATTGGTGACCAGCATGATCTGGTCGTCCGGTTCGACCGGGAAGGAACCGACCAGCGGCCCGTTGCGGTCGTTCACGGCCATGGCGACGATACCTTTGCCGCCGCGTCCGGTGATCCGATACTCGTGGCTCGAGGTCCGCTTGCCGTAACCGTTCTCCGAGATGGTGAGGATGAACTGTTCGGCTTCGCTCATCAGGACATAGCGCTCCTGACTGAGCTCGCCCGGCTGCGCCTCGTCGTCGCTCGCATTGTCCTCGCTCTCGATCTCGCCACGCACCGCACGGCTCATCTTGAGGTAGGCGGCACGTTCCTCCGAGGTCGCGTCGAAGTGGCGGATGATCGCCATGGCAATGACCTTGTCGCCATCGGCCAGCACGATGCCGCGCACGCCGGTCGAGTCGCGGCCCTTGAAGACACGGACCTCGTCGACCTGGAAGCGGATCGCCTGCCCCAGCAGCGTGGTCAGCAGCACGTCGTCGGTTGCAAGGCAGGTTTCGACACCGACGATCTCGTCGCCGGCATCGAGCTTCATGGCGATCTTGCCGTTCTTGTTGATCTCGACGAAGTCGGCCAGCGAGTTGCGGCGCACGCCACCCGAGCGGGTCGCGAACATGATGTCGAGCTTCTTCCAGTCGCCCTCGTCCTCGGGCAACGGCATGATCGAGGTGATGCGCTCGTTCGGGTCGAGCGGCAGCATGTTGATGAGCGCCCTGCCCCGTGCCTGCGGCTCGCCTATCGGCAGCCGCCAGACCTTCATCTTGTAGACCTGGCCCGCCGACGAGAAGAACAGCACCGGAGTATGCGTGTTGGCGACGAACAGCCGCGAGACGAAATCCTCGTCGCGCGTGGCCATGCCGGAACGGCCCTTGCCGCCACGGCGCTGCGCCCGATAGGCGGAAAGCGGCACGCGCTTGATGTAGCCGCCATGCGTGACGGTCACCACCATGTCCTCGCGGGCGATCAGGTCCTCGTCCTCGAAGTCGCCGGCTGCGTCGTCGATCGCCGTCAGGCGCGGCGTGTTGAACTGCTCCTTGATCGAGGTCAGTTCATCGCGAACGATCTGCATCACCCGCTCGCGCGAGCGCAGGATCGACAGGTACTCGGAAATATCGGCACCGAGCCCGTTCAGTTCCTCGCCGATCTCGTTGACGCCCAGCGCCGTGAGGCGGCTGAGGGTCAGCGCCAGAATGGCGCGCGCTTGCTCGTCGGACAGCTTGAAGGTGCCGTCCTCGCTCATCCGGTGGCGGGGATCGTCGATCAGGGCGATCAGCGGGGCCACGTCGCGGGCCGGCCAGTCGCGCTCCATAAGGCGCTCACGCGCCGTGGCCGGGTCCGGCGAAGTCCGGATCAGGCGGATCACCTCGTCGACGTTGGCCACCGCCACGGCGAGGCCGACCAGGATATGGGCGCGGTCGCGCGCCTTGTTGAGGAGGAAGCGCGTGCGGCGCGTCACCACGACTTCGCGGAAGTCGATGAAGGCCGTGAGCATCGTCTTGAGGCCCATCAGCTCCGGCTTGCCGCCGTTGAGCGCCACGAAGTTGCAGCCGAACGAGCTCTGCAGCGGCGTGAACCGGTAGAGCTGGTTCAGCACCACGTCGGGCACCGCGTCGCGCCTCAGCTCGATCACCACGCGCATGCCCTCGCGATCGGATTCGTCGCGCACGTCCGAGATGCCTTCGATGCGCTTGTCGCGCACCAGTTCGGCGATCTTCTCGATCATGACCGCCTTGTTCACCTGGTAGGGGATCTCGGTGAGGATGATGGCCTCGCGGCCGCCGCGGATCTCCTCGATATGGGACTTGCCGCGGACAAGGATGGAGCCGCGCCCGGTCTCGTAGGCCTGGCGGATGCCGGAACGGCCCAGGATGATCGCCGCGGTCGGGAAGTCCGGCCCCGGCAGGACCGTCATGAGGTCCTCGGTCAGTGCGTCCGGATTCTCCATCAGCATCAGCAGCGCGTCGATCACCTCGCCCAGGTTGTGGGTGGGGATGTTCGTCGCCATGCCCACGGCGATGCCCTGCGCACCGTTGACCAGCAGGTTCGGGAACCCGGCGGGCAGCACAGTCGGCTCCCGCTCGGACGCGTCGTAGTTGTCCTTGAAGTCGATGGTGTCCTTGTCGAGGTCGTCGAGCAGGCTGTCGGTGACCTTCTCCATGCGCACTTCGGTGTAGCGCATGGCCGCCGGCATATCGCCGTCGACCGAGCCGAAATTGCCCTGCCCGTCGATCAGCGTTACGCGCAGCGAGAACTCCTGCGCCATGCGCACCAGCGACATGTACACCGCGTCGTTCGAGTGCGGGTGGTACTTACCGATCACGTCGCCGACCACGCGGGCCGACTTGCGATAGGGCCGGTTCCACGCATACCCCTGCTCGTGCATCGAATAGAGGATACGCCGGTGCACGGGCTTGAGCCCGTCGCGCACGTCGGGAAGCGCCCGGCTCACGATCACGCTCATGGCGTAATCGAGGTAGGACTTGCGCATCTCGTCGGTCAGCGAAATCGGGGCGATGTCGGACGGCGACGGTGCGCCGGTCTCGTCTTCGGTATTGTCTGCCACGGGGCCGTTTTCGAACTATGGAAACCAAGGCGAAGCATTAGGCGATTCCCGCCCCGGAAACCAATGACCGACGGGCATTGCGCAGAGATGTCCACGGATTGGCGGAATACCGGACGCTTCGCGCGCCACAATGACGTGCGTTTGCGGCAACTTTGGGCCAAAAAGCGGCCCAGACCCGGCACAGTAGTCTGTTGTTGGCAGTCAAACGGCTGGACTGCCAGTTTCTGAGCCCTTATTGATCCGCGCTCGACGCGGGGCGCAGGACCGAGGGAAGATTCTTTTGACTAGCAATACTCTGCTGGGCCGGCTCTGGAACTGGTCCTTCGGTCACGACCGCTCCATCGGGTTCGGACTGGAATCGATCGGCCACATGACTTTGCGCTGGCCGCGCATCGTCGCGACGCTCGCCCTCGCCATGACCATCTTCTGCGCGTTCCAGATTCCGCGCACCACCGTCGATGGCGACATGTTGCGCGTCTTCGCCGATTCCGGCGCGGAGTATACGGCCTACGAACACCTGGCCGACACCTTCGGCACGTTCGAGAACGACGTCTACCTGCTCATCCGCTCGCCCGACCTCACCAATCCCGAGACCATCGAGACGATCCGCGCGATGGCGCTCGACCTCGCCAACAGCGAGTACGTCACGGGCACCATGTCGGCGTTCACGCTGCGCGTTCCGGGCGAAGGCGGCACTACCCTGCCCGCCGTGCCCGAGGGCATGAAGAGCCCCGAGGAGGTTCGGGAGGCCCTGCTCCGGCTCTACGAAACCGACCCGATGATGCGCAACCTCATCAACCCGGACCTCTCCGGGGTGGTGATCATCGCCTTCCCCAACCCCGAGATGACCAAGGGGAACGGCACCAAGGCGATGATCCAGAGCCTGCGCGACACCGTGGAGTTCTGGCAGGACGGCAGTATCGAGGTCGAGCTGACGGGTCCGCCGATCTGGACCAGCGAGATGCTGAACGCCGCGGTGGACGACCAGATCACGTTCACCATCTACGGCTTCGCCCTCGGGGCGCTGATCGCCCTGTTCTCGCTGCGCTCGTTCTGGGGCGCCGTGATCGTCGCCGCGACGCCCTTCGTCGCCGTCCTGTGGGTGATGGGGACCATCATCGCGCTGTTCGGCTCGTTCTCCTTCCTCACCATCATCGTCACCACCATCGTCCTGGTGATCGCTTTCGCCGAGAGCCTGTTCTTCATCTTCAACTGGCTCGCCTACTGGCGCGAAGGCATGGATCCGAGCAAGGCCGTCGACGAAACGGTGCGGGTCGTGGGTCCCGCCAGCGCCCTGACCATGTTGACGACGCTGGTCTCCTTTGCCTCGCTGTCGCTCACCCCCGGCCAGGGCATTCAGGAATTTTCACTGGCCGGCTCAATCGCTTCGATCACGAACTTCATCTGCCTGATGACGTTCCTGCCGCTGCTCCTGAAGCTCGCCATCCGTCTCGGCTTCAAGGCGCCCAAGCCCAGCTTCGCCATTACCGCCCCGATCCCGGTGGCCTGGTGGGTCGCGAGCCGCATGGGCCGCCCGCTGGCGGTGCTCGCCATCGTCCTCACCGGCCTGCTGCTGATCCCCTATGCGCTGATCCAGCCCCGCTTCTCGTTCGAGGACTTCATGGCCAAGAACTCGACCGCGCTGACCGCGGCCGAGGAGATCGATGCCGGCGTCGGCGGCGTCGCCCCGCTCTATGTCAACGTGCCGCTCGACCAGGGCATCGCCGACGTCGGCGACGAGGACTTCGAGAAGGTCACCCGCGTCCACCGGATCGTCGAGAAGTATCTCGGCCAGAACAAGGTGATCTCGGCCGCCGCGTTCACGCACTACGCGGACTCGGGCTTCACCCGCGAGCAGATCTTCAATGCCGTGGGCGACCTCAGGCAGCGGTTCGTCACCGACGACGGCAACCACGCCCTCGTCACCGGCTTCATGCCCACCATCATCTCGTCCGAGGAACTCATCCGGCTCAAGGAGGGCATCGAGGCCGACATCCGGGCGGCGGGCATCGAGGGGGCTGAAGTCGGCGGCTTCCGGGTGATGACCACCTATGCCACCGACAACATCGTGCGCGGGCTGCAGCTCGACCTGACGCTGTCGGTGATCGTCAACCTGTTCCTGATCGGCTGGGCATTCCGCTCGCTCCGCGTGGCCATCGCCGCGGCCATCCCCAACCTGTTCCCGGTGCTCGGGACCGAAGCGTGGCTATACTTCTCCGGTGCCGGGCTGCAGCTGACCACAGTCCTGGCGCTGACCATCGCGTTCGGCATCGCGGTCGACGACACCACCCACTTCCTGTCGCATTACCTGCATTCGCGACGCGAGGAAGGCCGCTCGCACATGGATGCGATCCATCACACCATGCAGCGCATCGGCGGCGCGATTATTGCCGCCACGCTGATCCTTTGCTCCGGCATGGCAATCGTCATGTTCTCCGCCCTGCCGCAAGTCGCCTTGTTTGGTACCTTGTTTGTGATAACTCTCGGCTTTGCATTGATCGGCGATGTCTTCATCCTGCCGGCACTGCTGGTCGCCGGGGGGCGATTCTTTCATCCGCTTGGAGGCGTTAAGAAATGAAGTCTGGACCCCTGACGCGCATCGTCGCGCTCGCCGGTCTGCTCGCCGTCACCCCGATGTCCGTCGCCCCGGCGATCGCTGCGCCGGCCGACGTTGCCCTGCTGAAATCCTACATCGGTTCCTGGAAGGGCCGCGGCGAACTCATCGGCGCCGAGAGCGAGTCCGTGGTCTGTCGCCTCAGCCTGAGCGAAGGCAATTCCGACAAGGTCAACTATTCCGGCCGCTGCTCGCTTGCGGGCACCAGCCTGTCGGTCAACGGCACGCTCGCCTACAGCGACCAGAACAGGCGCTACGAAGCGGCCATGACCTCGAACGTCACGTTCTCCGGCCTCGCCATCGGCAAGAAGACCGGTGACGGCATCGTCTTCAACCTCAAGGAGCGGAACAAGGACGAGGAAGGCAACGACCTCACCATTACCGCCGCCATCGCGCTGAAGGGCAAGGGCTCGACCATCCACGTGGACTTCAACGTCGTCTTCAATTCCACCGGCGACACCCTGAAGGCCTCGGTGCCGTTCACCAAGTAAGACGAAATCCGGCCCCGCCTGGGCGGGACCGACCTCCGAAACCCCAGCATTTCCGGGCGGCCATCGTGCCGCCCGTTCCGTTCTTGGTGAACGCAGTCCAGGCGAAATGAGCCTATCATTTCGGCGCATGTTAACGAGATCATGCGACACAGGGGGCGACGACTAACCGGAATACCCGGATATGGCCTATCCGGCACGCAAATCTCTGAGCCTCCGGGCTTTTGCCTATGTATTGGCGATCTCCACGGCCATCCTCGCCTTCGAGGGCTGGCGCGAATGGTCGGCGTACGAGGCGGCCCTGGTAGAGGCCCGGCGCGATGTGCGTAACCTCGCCCGCTCCATGCGCCAGCATGCCGAAGACACCTACAAGATCGCCGAGCAGGCCATCGACATGGTGGCCTACCAGTTGAGCGTATACGGCACCAAGCCCAATGCCCGCGACAAGGCAGTGTCTTTCATTCGGCACCTGCTCGAGAGTTCGCCCCGGCTCGCCGAGATCACCGTCTACGACGCCGCCGGCCGCTGGCTGGCCTCCACGGCCACGTCGGCGCCGCATGTGCCGGACCGTTCCACCGACCGTGTCTTCCTCGAACACCGGAACAGCGGCTCACCCGCCACCATCTTCGGCCCGCCGGGACCGGATGAGACCGGGAGCGCCATCCTCACCACCGTCAGCAAGGCGATCATCGACGACACAGGCCGGTTCGAAGGGATCATCGTCGTCACCATCGACTCCCGCTATTTCGCGTCCGTCCACTCGGCGGTGGATATCGGCGTCGATGGGGCCATCATGCTCTACGACCACTCCGGCCGGGCGATCACGCGCGAGCCATTCAAGTCGCAGACTGCAACGTCCAGCGTCGAGGTGTTCCGGCCGCGATCCGGCTCGGGCGATCACGGCAACTTCGACTTCATCCCTGCATCCGACGGCATCCTGCGCATCGCCGGATACGACCGCGGATCGCGCTACCCGGTCACCGCAGTCGCCGCGTTTTCCGACACCTCGGCGCTTGCGGACTGGTGGCGCGGGGCCCTGCTGCGGGGCCTTGTGACGGTGGGCTTCGCACTCGCCGTAGCCGTCCAGGGCCTTCGCCTCGCCCAGCAGATCCGCCGCCGCCAGCACAGCGAGGCCGAACTGGCCCAGAAGGAACGCGAATTCCGCCTGCTTGCCGAAAGCGCCAGCGATCTCGTCGAGCGCTTCACCATCGACGGCATCCGCACCTACATCTCGCCAGCCCTGCAGCGCCTGACCGGCGACTCTCCGGCCGACCTGATCGGCAAGCCCGTCCTCGATGTCATCCACGAGGACGACCGCCCCGAGGTGGAGGCCGCGGCCGATCGCCTGCGCCGTGGGCGGACCGAGCAGGAGACCGTCTCGTTCCGCCGGACGCATCGCGACGGCCGCGAAATCTGGCTCGAAACCTCACTGCGCGTAGCGGCCGAAGGCCCTGGCCAGTTCTCGGTGGTGGGGATCACCAGGGACGTAACCGATCGCAAGAACCTCGAACGCCAGCTCGAGGGCATGGCGATGCGCGACGGGCTGACCGAGCTCGCCAATCGCCGCGCCTTCGATACCGCCCTGGCGCGCGAAGTCGCCCGCTCGCACCGCGCCCGCACGCCGCTCTCGCTGCTGCTGATCGATGCCGACCGCTTCAAGCGCTACAACGACGACAACGGCCACCTCGCCGGCGATGCCTGCCTCAGGTCGATGGCCGCCGTCGTCGACAAGGCCGCCCGGCGACCCGCGGACCTTGCCGCTCGCTTCGGCGGCGAAGAACTCGTCCTGCTGCTGCCCGAAACCGACCTCGACGCGGCCCGCGCGATAGGCATCGAGCTCTGCCGCCAGGTGGAGGAACTCGCCATCGCGCATCCGCGCAACCCGCCGTGGCGCACCGCTACGGTCAGCATAGGTGTCGCCTCGATCGATCCCAACGACGAGGATGCGATCTATGACGGCACATGGCTGATCAACACCGCTGACCTGGCCCTCTACGACGCCAAGGGCCAGGGCCGAAACCAGTGCATCGCCGCACCTCGGCGCGTCAGGACCCGGCTGGTCGGCTGACCCACGGGCCTCGCTGGTGTGTGAACCGATTACAGACCAGTAGCGTAACAACCATTATTCTGGTACGAGATTGGTACGAGCACCGCGGCTGCAGGGGAGCCAGCGTGACGTTCAAGTTGCGATATCAGATGTCGAGCGGCACTGCGGTGCGCATCGTGGATACGCCTGCCGAGGCAGTTTCGGCCTGCGCCACGATCCGGCGCGCAGGCGGCCGCACGACCAGCATCGTGGACCAGCACGGCCGCAGCATCACCATCGACGAACTCGTGGCGCTGGCCGACACGGCCTTGCATGCGGGCGCTTCGCGACGCAGTTCCCTGGCCCGCTGACCGACCGATCAATCGTAGGTGTCGGCGTCGGCTCGCGCCGAGGCAAGGCCGGAAGCGCCCGGCTCGTCCGGCGCCCTCTCGCGCAGCGCCGATTTCCGGATCACCGCCCACATGCTGTCCGGATAAAACTCAAGCGCATGCTGCTCGAGCCAGTCGTACGCCGCCGCCTCCGAGCCCACGGTGGCTTCCGCCTTGTAGCCATTCTGCTCGTCGCCCAGCTTCACCGCCCACGCGCCGTCGATCGTTGCGATGGAGGCGTTGATGTCGCTGTTGCGGAGTTCGCTCAGGATGCTCATTTGCGGCCCAGTTCCTGCTCGACCTTCTTGCGGCTGTTGCCCGCCGACTTGATGGCCGACCTGACTTCGTCCTTGCTGGCGCCAGTCTTGCCGGCTTCGTAGCGGACCTCGTGGTCCTGGCCTCCGGCTACCTTGGCGCGGTCCTGGCTACGGCCGCGGCTGGTGTGTGTATTGGGCATGCTGGCCTCCTTTGCCTGCTGTCGCCAGACGAACGCGACCGGAGGCAAACGGTTCAACGGGTACCGCCACTGTCCAGCGCCTGCCCAAGGGCCAACGCGGCCGGCCCCCGCCCAGACCAGGACGCTGCGTAAAAAACTCTTCCGGGCAGCCCGCAACCAATAGAGGCGGACCTTAGTTTGCGTGTAATGCCAAGATATTACTTCCATATTCGAGATGGCGAGGACTTCCTTCCCGACGAGGAGGGTGTCGAGCTCCCGAACCTGAAGGCGGCTCACCGCGAGGCCATTCTGAGCGCCCGCGGGATCATCGCCGAGAAGATACTCCACGGCGAGGTCGTCGATGGCGAAGTCATCGAGATCACCGACGAAGAGGGAGGGATACTGGACGCGGTAGCCATGCGGTCGGTCGTCCGCATGGCGGAAGACGACTAGAACCGGACCAGGTAGGCGTCGCTGAACTTGCCCAAGTCCGCGAGGCCATCGAAATCGTTGACGACAAGCTCGTTCCTGACGAGGTCCGCCAGCTTAAGGCCCCGGAGTTCCTGCATCGTGCGGTTCACGTGCACCGTGGATAGTCCCAATACGCTCGACAGCATCTCCTGGGTGATGTGGAGAGTGCAGCGGTCCGTGCGGTAGTCCCCCATGTGCTCGGTGCTGCGGATAAGCGTCTCGCACAGGAAATGCGCCATGCGCTCGATGGCCGTCCGCTGTCCGAGGCTGGCGATGCGCTCGTGCGAGATCATCAGCTCATGCAGGACCAGCACCGCCATCCCGTCCTTGCCGGGAGGACTACCGGTCCGGATCACCTCCAGTGTCCGGTCGGGCACTTCGCCCACCAGAGAGCCTTGCAGGGCCACGAGGTAGTCGGCCCCTTCGCTCGAGGCGCCGACATATCCGGTCAGGTTGATCACGTCGTCCCGGTAGTAGACTGCCACCGTCTGCCGCTTGCCATCGGGGAGGAAGCGCTGGCGCAGCACCCCGCCCTCCAGCACGATCTGCAGGGTCGCCTCCCGTTCATGCAGACGCGAGGCCTTCGGATAACGCTGGCCGCGGCTTGCCTGCTGGCGTAGCGCATCAAGGAGGCGTCGCGCCTCCGGGTGGGATGATCGAAGCATGATTTTGGCCCTGCGTTCTGCCCCGCACCGGCAGAGAAAGGGCTGGGAGGTAGCGGACATTCCTCCGGCCCGACAAAGCCGTCAGGCGACGTCTCGCATTAACTTGCGACAATAACATAGGTTCCATTGTCGCGGCGCATTTGGCGCAAACACGCAGAAAAAGGGGCCGGTCGGAACCGGCCCCTCCATGTCAGAAGTCCATGCCGCCGCCGGGCATGGCCGGGGCCGCTTCCTTCGTCGGCTTCTCAGCGATCATCGCCTCCGTGGTGATCAGCAGGCCCGCAACCGATGCGGCGTCCTCGATAGCGGCGCGGACGACCTTGGCCGGGTCGATGACACCGAACTTGTAGAGGTCGCCGTACTCGCCGGTCTGGGCATTCCATCCGTGCGCGTACTCTCCGCTCTCCAGCAGCTTGCCCACGATCACCGAGCCGTCCTCGCCGGCATTGATGGCGATCTGCCTGGCCGGAGCCAGGATCGCGCGCCTGACGATCTCGACGCCGGTGCGCTGGTCGGCATTGTCCGGCTTCAGCGCCTCGAGCGCCTTGGCCGCGCGCAGCAACGCGACGCCGCCGCCCGGCAGGACGCCCTCCTCGACCGCGGCGCGGGTCGCGTGCATGGCGTCGTCGACCCGGTCCTTCTTCTCCTTGACCTCGACCTCGGTCGAGCCGCCGACGCGGATCACGGCCACACCGCCGGCGAGCTTGGCCAGCCGCTCCTGCAGCTTCTC
>JAEYZJ010000225.1 GCA_023430705.1 Pseudomonadota bacterium
CCATTGGCGCCCTCGTCATATTCGTTCTCGCCGCGCGCCTCGCGATCGAGCGTGGCGATGGCGCGGTCGATGGCGCCCTGCGGATCGACCGGCGGGGTCTCCACCTCGACCTCGCGCACCGCCGACATGGCGGCGGCCACCGGCGGTTCGTCGTAGAGTGCGATGGGTTCGTCCGCGACCTGGCGGGCAACGGCTGCGCCGCCACGCGCGGCGGCCGCAACATCACGACGCGGCTCGAGCACCGGGCCCCGGGCCGGGCCGCCGATCGGCGCTCCGAACGCGGCGCTGCCGGTACGGCTCTTGGCCGCTTCGGCGCGCGCCACGATGGACGGAAGCGCGCGGCCTGCCGGCGACTTGACGGGGATCGGCGTGCGCACCGGAGGGCGCTGCGGCGCCTCGTCCCCGGCGTCTTCTTCGCCCTGCTGGACCGGAGCCGCGATCTGCTGCTGGCGGCCGGGCGGGGAGGTGACGAGCTTGGGGACCGGCTTGCCCATCGGCTTGGCGTCGGGCCGCACGATCTGGCGGGACTGGTCGCTGCTCGCCTGCGTCTGCTCGGCATTGGCCGCCGCGATGATCTCTTCGATCGTGCCGCCGGGCGGCAGCGGCCGGGGCGGCTCCTTGGCGGTGGTCGGAACGGGCCTGGCGACGGGCTTGGCGACGGTCGGCGCGACCTTCTTGGCCGGAGGCTCGAAATAGACGGGCGGCGGCGGCGGATTGTCGTCCCTCGAACCGCCGAGCCCCGCGATCACGGCCTCGCTGGCTTCCTGCTCCACCTGGCGGATGCAGTCCTCGAGCTGGAGGCGGTGGGCGGTGATGTCACGGGCGGCGAGAGGCGGATTGATGGCGCGCAACTGTCCCACGAGGGCAGCACGCGCCTTCTCGTAGACCGCGCGGCGCGCGGCGCCGTTGTTCTCCGGCAGGGCGTCCACTGCCCTGCGCAACAGCTCTTTGTAGTCCGCCATTCGCTAAACGACATCCATAGTTTCGAGGCCAGTTCTAACGAAAAAAACTCAGTCTTGGAACGGGTCCTGCACGAGGATCGTATCAAGGCGTTCAGGACTGGTGGAGAGCATCGCAACCGGCGCCCCGATCAGTTCCTCGATGTACCGAACGTACTTGACCGCCTGTGCAGGAAGTTCAGACCAGCTTCTCGCCCCAGCTGTAGTCTCGGACCAGCCCTCTAGGGTTTCATAGATTGGCTTAACAGCAGCTTGTGCCCCCATTGAGGCGGGCAAATAGTCAATTTTTTGACCGTCAAGCTCATAGCCAACGCATATTTTGATCTCTTTTAGTCCATCGAGGACATCCAGTTTCGTCAATGCGATACCGTTTATCCCCGACGTTCTGACGGTCTGGCGCACCAGCACGGCATCGAACCAGCCACAGCGGCGCGGCCGCCCGGTATTGACGCCGACTTCGCGGCCGACCGTCGACAGGTGCCGGCCGATGTCGTCGTCGAGCTCGCACGGGAACGGCCCCTCGCCGACCCGGGTCGTGTAGGCCTTGGTGATGCCCAGCACATAGCCGATGGCGGTGGGCCCGAGGCCGGAACCGGCCGCCGCCTGGCCCGCGACGGTGTTGGACGACGTGACGAACGGATAGGTGCCGTGGTCGTTGTCGAGCAGCGCGCCCTGGGCGCCCTCGAACAGGATGCGCGCGCCGGACCGGCGCTTCTCGTCGAGCAGGCGCCAGACCTGGTCGACATAGGGCAGGATCTTGTCGGCGACTTCGATCAGCTCGTTGTAGAGCGAAGCGGCCGAGAGCTCTTCCAGCCCCATGCCGCGGCGCAGCGCGTTGTGGTGCGCCAGCAGCCGCTCGACCTTGGGCATCAGCGTCTCGGGCTCGGCGAGGTCGCAGACGCGGATGGCGCGCCGGCCGACCTTGTCCTCGTAGGCCGGGCCGATGCCGCGGCGCGTGGTACCGATCTTGAGCCCGGAATTGCCGCTCTCGCGCACGGCGTCGAGTTCGCGGTGGAGGCTGAGGATCAGCGGCGCGTTGTCGGCGATCTTCAGCACCTCGGGCGTCACCTCGATGCCCTGCGCGCCGATCTTTTCGACCTCGGCGACGAAGTGGTGCGGATCGACCACCACGCCGTTGCCGATGACGCTGAGCTTGCCGCGCACGACCCCCGAGGGGAGCAGCGCCAGCTTGTAGCTGGTGCCGTCGATGACCAGCGTGTGCCCGGCATTGTGACCGCCCTGGTAGCGCACGACCACGTCGGCCCGCTCGCTCAGCCAGTCGACGATCTTGCCCTTGCCCTCGTCACCCCACTGGCTGCCCACGACCACGACATTCGCCATGACGGCTCTTCTTCTCCTTGGCGCGCGGCGGCGCGCGCAAATGCGGGAATTGGGGAGGCAAGGCACCGATTTGCCGCCCGCGCGTTTGCTGATAAGTCGGACCCCCGATTATCACAAGTGCCGACATGTCAAATCCGCCTGACCGGCGCGCCGGGCTTCTCGACCGCCCCTACCTGATCCTCGTGCTGACCGTCGCGTTTTGGGGCGGCAATGTCGTCGCCGGCAAGGCCGCCGTGGGTCATGTCGATCCCTATGCGCTGATGATCCTGCGCTGGGCTGGCGCGCTGCTCGCCATCCTCCCGTTTGCCCTCGGGGCCCTGCGCCGCGACTGGCCCGTGATCCGCTCGCGCTGGTGGCTGTTCGCGATCTACGGCAGCATCGGCTTTGCCGCCTGCAACATGCTTGTCTACGTCGCCGCCTACTTCATCTCGGGCGTCAACAACGCGCTCGATCAGGTCGCGATCAACATTCTCGTCATGCTGGCGAACTTCATCCTGTTCCGCACCCGCGTCCGCGCC
>JAEYZJ010000122.1 GCA_023430705.1 Pseudomonadota bacterium
CGACGGGCGTCGCCCATATCCTCGAGCACTCGGTGCTGTGCGGGAGCCGCAAGTATCCGGTCAAGAAGCCCTTCGTGGAACTGCTCAAGGGCTCGCTCCACACCTTCCTCAACGCCATGACGTTCTCAGACAAGACCGCCTATCCGGTGGCGAGCCAGAACCTCAAGGACTTCTACAACCTCGTCGATGTCTATCTCGACGCGGTTTATTTCCCCCTGCTCACCGAGGACACGTTCCGGCAGGAGGGCTGGCACTACGAACTCGACAGCACCCAGGGCCCGATGGTGTTCAAGGGTGTGGTGTTCAACGAGATGAAGGGCGCCTACTCGTCGGCGGCGGCGCTGCTGGGCAAGGTCAGCCAGCTCTCGCTCTATCCGGACACGACGTATGGCGTGAATTCGGGGGGCGACCCCAAGGCGATCCCGGACCTCACCTACGCGTATTTCAAGGACTTCCACGCCCGGTTCTACCATCCCTCCAACTCGCGGGTGGTGTTCTACGGCGATGACGATCCGCAGCAGCGGCTCGAAATCCTCGAGGAGTATTTCAGCCAGTTCGAGCGCATCGATCCCAAGGCCGAGGTGCCGCTGCAGCCGCGCTGGAGCGCGCCGCGCAAGCTGCACGAAACCTACGCCGCCAGCGAGGACGAGACGGGCGGCAAGAAGTCCGCCATGGTCACCGTCAACTGGATGCTCGACGAGGTCACCGATCCGGAGACCTCGCTGGCGCTCAACATCCTCGAGTCCGTGCTGGTGGGCACGCCGGCGGCGCCGCTGCGCAAGGCGCTGATCGATTCCGGCCTCGGCGAAGGACTGACCGGATCGGGCCTCGCGGACGGCATCCGGCAGCCCTACTTCACCTTCGGGCTCAAGGGCATTGCCGACGATGCGGCAGAGGCGGTGCAGGAGCTGATCCTTGCGACGCTGGACAAGCTCAGCCGGGAAGGGATCGACCCCAAGACGGTCGAGGCGGCGGTCAACTCGGCCGAATTCGCGCTGCGCGAGAACAACACCGGCTCGTTCCCGCGCGGCATCGCGCTGATGTTCCGGTCGATGGGCACCTGGCTCTACGGCCACGATCCGCTGGCGCCGCTGAGCTTCGAGGAGCCGCTGCAGGCGATCAAGGAGAAGCTCGCGGCAGGCGAGCGCCTGTTCGAGAATCTCATCCGCACGCACATGCTCGACAACGAGCACCGCAGCACCGTGCTGCTGACCGCCGATCCCGACAAGGCGGCCGAGGAAAGCGCCGAGGAGCGCGCCCGGCTCGACGCCGCGCAGCAATCGCTCGATGCGGCGGGCCTTGCCGCCATTGCCGAACAGACGGCGCGGCTCAAGGCGCTGCAGGAGGCGGGGGATCCGCCCGAGGCGCTGGCCAGGATTCCGACGCTGACGCTCGAGGACCTGCCGCGCTCCAACAAGGCGATCCCGATCGCAAGGGAAGAGCTCGCGGGCGTGCCGCTCTATACGCACGACCTGCCGACCAACGGCGTCGTCTACCTCGACATCGGCTTCAACCTCGACCGGCTGCCGGGCCGGCTGATGCCCTACCTGCCGCTGTTCACCCGGGCGCTGACCCAGACCGGGACCAGCAAGGAAGATTTCGTGTCGCTGACGCAGCGCATCGGGCGCACCACGGGCGGCGTCGGCGCCAACCGATGGCTCTCGACGCGGCGCGACGGCGACGGCACGGCGGCCTGGCTGTTCATTCGCGGCAAGGTAACGCCGGATCACATCGGCGACCTGCTGTCGATCTTCAGCGACGTGCTGACCGACGCCCGGCTCGACAACCGGGAACGCCTCAAGCAGATGGTGCTCGAGAGCAAGGCGGGCTTTGAAAGCTCGCTGGCCGGCATGGGCAACGGCATCGTCTCGATGCGGGTGCGGGCCGGGTACAGCGAGGCGGACTGGCTGAACGAGAAGCTGAGCGGCGTCTCGCACTACTTCTTCCTCAAGGACCTCGTGGCCCAGATCGACGGCAACTGGCCCGCCGTGCAGGCCGCGCTCGAGGAAATCCGGAGCCTCCTGATCGGCCGCAGGGGCATGATCGCCAACGTCACCGCGGACAGCTTCGCCATCGCGGCGCTGAAGCCGGAGCTGGCGGGGTTCATCGCCGCGCTGCCCGAGGGAGCAGGGCCGTCGGTCGAAGGCTGGGGGTTCGAGCCGGGTCCGGCGTCGGAAGGCCTGACCTTCCCGGGCCAGGTCAACTACGTGGCCAAGGGCGCCAACCTCAAGCAACTCGGTTTCGAGCCGACCGGCGGCACGGCCGTCGCCATCAAGCACCTCAACACCACCTACATGTGGGACAAGGTGCGTGTGCAGGGCGGCGCCTATGGCGGCTCGTCGGGGCTCGATCCGTTCGCGGGCACGTTCGCCTTCACCTCGTATCGCGACCCGAACCTGCTCGACACGATCGACGTCTACGACAAGGCGTCGGCGTTCCTCAAGGAAGGCGTCGGCGAGCAGGACCTGGTGCGTTCGGTCATCGGCGTCATCGGCACGGTGGACACCTACCGGCTGCCGGACGCCAAGGGCTTCACCTCGCTGATCTGGGAGCTGGCCGGGGATACCGACGAGGCGCGCCAGCAGCGGCGGGAGGAAATCCTGTCGGCGTCGAGCCGCGACTTCAAGGCCCTCGCCGAGGCGCTCGACAAGCTGGCCCGCCACGGCGAGGTGGTGGTGCTCGGCTCGGAGAAGGCGATCAAGGCCGCCAATGACGAGCGTGGCAACTTCCTCAAGGTGACCAAGGTTCTGTGATCCTCGCCCCTCCACGGGGAGGGGGAGCGCAGAGGAGAGGCCAGGATGTCCGAGCAGATGATCGTCTGTCCCCATTGCGGCAGCACCAATCGGGTGGCGGCCGGGAAGCCGCTCGCCGAGGCCAAATGCGGCAAGTGCCACGAGCTGCTGTTCGTGGGGGAATCCGCCCCGGTGGATGCCACGGCATTCGAGAGGCAGATCAGCCGTTCCGACGTTCCGGTCGTCGTCGACTTCTGGGCCGACTGGTGCGGGCCCTGCCACGCCATGGCGCCCAGCTTCGAGGCCGCGGCGCGCGAACTCGAGCCGCGGATGCGCTTCGTCAAGCTCGACACGGAAGCCGAACCGCAGCTGACGGCGCGCTACAATATCCGCGGCATCCCCAACCTGATCGTCTTCCACAAGGGCCGGATCCTCGCCCAGCAGGCCGGCGCCATGGATGCCCGCACGCTGACGAGCTGGCTCCGGCAGTACGCGGGATAGGGCCCGCGGAACGGGACTTGAACCGGCGCTCGGGATAGCCGTTACTTCCTTCATGCCGACGCCGTTCCTCGATCGCGACCTCCACGTTCGCCCCATCGACGCCTATATCGACCCGCCTCGTCCGCGCGAGCGGGCCATCATCACGCATGGGCACGGCGACCATGCCCGCTCCGGCCACGGGGCGGTGCTGGCGACGCCCGACACCATCGCGATCATGAAGGTCCGCTACGGCGAAGACTGCGCCGGGCGCTTCCAGCCGCTCGAGTTCAACACGCCGCTGCAGGTGGACGACGTCACCATCACCCTCAAGCCCGCCGGGCACATCCTCGGTTCAGCGCAGGTGGTGATGGAGCACAAGGGACAGCGCATCGTCGTGACGGGCGACTACAAGCGGCTGGCCGAGCGGACGTCGCAGCCGTTCGAGCTGGCCGAGTGCGACCTGCTGGTGACCGAGGCAACGTTCGGCCTGCCGGTCTTCCAGCATCCGAGGCCCCTCGACGAGATCGGGCGCCTGTTGCGATCGGTGGCGGTCTTTCCGGACCGGGCGCATGTCATCGGCTGCTACGCGCTGGGCAAGGCGCAGCGGGTGATCGCGCTGCTGCGCGATGCCGGCTACGACGCGCCGATCTACCTGCATGGCGCGATG
>JAEYZJ010000291.1 GCA_023430705.1 Pseudomonadota bacterium
TTGGCAAGGTCGTGCCCGGCACTCGATCCCACACCTCCCCCTTGATGGGGGAGGCCGGGAGGGGGTGTGGCGGTGAGCACCGAACTCGAGAAGAAGCTCCGTTCCCGATCGACCGCGCCCGAGCGGCGCCTGTGGCGTTTGCTCTACCCGTTGCGAACTGGCGACTATCATTTCCGCAAACAGGAGAAGATCGGTCCGTACTATGTCGACTTCGTTTGCCACCATGCCGGGCTGATCGTCGAGGTTGATGGCGAGACGCATTATGTCGCCGATGCGCCCCGACGCGATGCCCGGCGGGACGCCTTCCTCCGCAACGAAGGCTACTCGGTTCTGCGCTTCACCAACGATGATGTGATGCAGGACGCCGATGCGGTCTATCGCGTGATCTCGGATGCCCTTCGTGACCGGCCGAAGCGTCGTGCGCGTGACCTTCCTCCCGACCTCCCGCCTCAACCATCCGACCGAGAAGACCACTAGACCATGCCCATCAAGTTCGCGGCCATCGGCCTAAACCATTCCCACATCTATGCTCAGGTGGACTGCCTGCTGCGCGAGGGCGCGGAGCTGGTGGCGTTTCATGCGCCGGAAGACGACCTGGCGGCGCTGTTCGTAGAGAAGTTCCCGGGCGCTCGGCGCGTGGCGGACCGGCGGGTCATTCTCGAGGATCCGGCCATCGCCCTGGTGCTCACGGCGGCGATCCTCGACGAGCGGGCCGGCATTGCCATCGAGGCGATGCGGCACGGCAAGGACGTGATGTCGGACAAGCCGGGGATGACGACGCTGGAGCAACTGGGCGAGGTGAAGCGGGTGCAGGCCGAAACCGGGCGCATCTACTCGGTCTGCTATTCGGAGCATTTCCAGACGCGCTCGACGGTGAAGGCCGGCGAACTGGTGGCGGCAGGCGCCATCGGGCAGGTGGTGAACACGGTCGGCATCGGCCCGCATGCGATCCGCAAGAACAGCCGGCCGGACTGGTTCTACGACCGGTCGCGCTATGGCGGGATCCTGTGCGACACCGGCAGCCACCAGTGCGAGCAGTTCCTCTTCTTTGCGGGCACCGACACCGACGCCGAGGTGATTTCGGCGACGGTCAGCAACCGCAGCGTCCCGGACCGGCCGGGGCTGCAGGATGTGGGCGACATGCACCTGCGCACGCCGACGGTCACCGGCTATGTGCGCGTCGACTGGTTGACGCCGGATGGATTGCCGACCTGGGGCGACGGGCGCCTCACGATCCTCGGGACCGAGGGCTATATCGAGCTGCGCAAGTATATCGACATCGCCGGACGCCCGGGGAAGGACCACCTGTTCCTCGTCGATCGCAAGGGCGTGCAGCATGTCGACTGCTCGGACGTCGAGCTGCCCTATGGCCGGCAGCTGATCGCGGACGTCTTGAACCGCACCGAGACGGCCATGCCGCAGGCGCGGGCCTTCAAGGCGATGGAACTGGCGCTGACGGCGCAGAAGATGGCTGAAGTCGGGACGGTCTGGCAGCAATGAGCAGGGTTTACACGGTCGCCGTGGTCGGTGGCGGCATCGGACGCAGCCACATCATCGAAGGCTACGAGACCAACAGGGACCGCTTCCGCGTGATCGCCATCTGCGATCTCGACGAGGTGCGGCGCAATGCGCTCGCCGACGAGTTCGGCATCGAACGCCGGGTCGCGGATTTCGACGAGCTGCTGGCCATGGACGATCTCGACATCATCGACGTGTGCACCCCGCCCATGGTGCACCGCCCGATGGTGCTGGCGGCGCTTGCCGCCGGCAGGCACGTCATCTGCGAGAAGCCGCTGGTCGGCTCGCTCGCCGAGGTGGACGAGGTAATCGCGGCGGAGAAGCGATCGAAGGGCCGGCTGATGCCGGTGTTCCAGTACCGCTTCGGCAACGGCATCCAGCAGGCCAAGGCCATCATCGACGCCGGGATTGCCGGCAAGCCCTATGTCGGGACGGTCGAAACGCTGTGGCGGCGCGGGCCGGATTATTACGAGGTACCGTGGCGCGGCAGGTGGAAAACGGAACTGGGCGGCGTACTGATGACGCACGCCATTCACCCGCACGACATCTTCACCTACCTGATGGGCGAGCCGAAATCGCTGTTCGAGCGGGTGGCGACGCGGGTCAACGACATAGAGGTCGAGGACTGCATCTCGGCTTCGCTGGAGATGGAGAGTGGCGCGCTGGCGAGCTTTACCGCGACGCTGGGCTCGGCCGACGAGATTTCGCGCATCCGGCTGGCCTTCGAGAACGTGACCATCGAGAGCGACCACGAGGCCTATAATCCGGGCAAGGCGCTGTGGAAGATCCTGCCCCGCAGCGAGGCGACCAAGGCCGCGATCGAGAAGCTGCTGGCGAACTGGAAGGACGTGCCATCCCGGTTC
Source organism: Pseudomonadota bacterium (assembly GCA_023430705.1). GTDB lineage: Bacteria > Pseudomonadota > Alphaproteobacteria > Rhizobiales > Devosiaceae > Devosia_A. The sequence continues at coordinate 2,382 of JAEYZJ010000291.1, forward strand.
CAGACGCAGATGCGGCTGTTCTGGGATGCACTCGAAGGGATCGGGCCGATGCCGGTGACGTCGAGGGACTCGCGGCGGGCGCTGGAGATCGTGACGGCGTTCTACCACTCGAGCGACACGCACCAGGAAGTGCAGTTCCCGGTGGGGGCGGCACATCCGAAATACAGAAGCTGGCTGCCGGAGGCGTTTCGGTGAGCGTGGTTTGCGA
>JAEYZJ010000333.1 GCA_023430705.1 Pseudomonadota bacterium
GGCTGGACCTTCGAGGCCGGGTCGCCGGCTTCCGACTTGAGCGGCGGGACATTGCCCTCGGCGATCGGCTTGATCACGTCGCGGATGGCGTAAACCGCGTAGCCTTCCAGGAAGTAGAAGACCGATCCGACGAGGTGCGGGTTGACGTTGTCGCCCGTGATGAAGGCGCCGTCCTGGCCCCAGCCGAAGACTTCATCGGCGCGGCCGAGCTGCTCGGCAGCGTTGATGAGCGACAGCACGCCGCCATCATTGAGGCCGACCACGGCGATCTTCTTGGCGTCGGGATGAGCTGCGAGCAGGTCGCGGGCGGCCGGCAGGCCGACAGCGGCGTCGCCCTGGCTCTCGAAGCTCACCCACTTCTCCTCAGGAATATCCGGGCAGATGTTCTTGAGGCCGGTACGCATGCCGCCCGTGCGCCACTCGTTGACGATGCCGGCTGCAGCGCCTTCGGCCGAGACAACGAGGTCCGGGTTGCAGTCCCACTTTTCCTTGACGATCTTGCCCAGGCCTTCGCCGCCGGCGATGCCCGCGCCGAGGTTGTCGATGCCCACGAAGTACATGCCGGGGTCGGCGATGTCGTAGGTGACGACGGGAATGTTGGCCTGCTTCAGCACCGCCGAGATGGCGGGGTTCGACGAGGGCTGGCCGTTGAACTGGATGACGGCGTCGACACCTTCCTGCACGAAGATCTGTGCATTCTTGAGCGCGGTCGCCGGGTCGTTGTTGTTGGAGAGCTCAACGTAGTCCCAGCCCTCCTTCTCGGCGAGGGCGCGAGCGACGTCACCCTGGGCCTTCATCCACTCGCAGCACGTGTTGCCACCCACCGCCATGCCGAGCTTGAACTTGTCCTGCGCCGTGGCGACGCCGGCAAGGCCGATAACGGCCGGAACCGACAGCGCCAAAACGGCGAAGGCACGGGTCTTATTACGCAACATAATCTCCTCCCTAGAGTGTGCGAACGTTGTCTGGGCGGCTCAGGCGGCCGCCACTTGTGCGGCGCGTGCCTCGGGGGAGTCCCCGGGGATAGCGCCGGTAATCAGGCCCACGATCTCGTTGACCTCCGTGTCCTTCACGGTGCGCGTAGCGATCGAGCGCCCGAGCCGCATCACCGTGATGCGGTCGGCAACGCTCATCAGCTGCTGCATGTTGTGGCTTACGATGATCACAGAGACGTCCTGCTCGCGCAGCGAGCGGATCACCTCGAGCACCTGGCCGGTCTCGCGTACGCCCAGCGCCGCGGTCGGCTCGTCGAGGATGACGATGCGACGGCCCCAGAGCAGCGCCCGGGCGATGGCGAGGCATTGGCGCTGGCCGCCCGACATACCCTTCACCGAGACGTTGATCGAGGGAATCTTGACCTTGAGCGTCTCCAGCACCGCACGGGCGCGTTCGCGCATATGTCGGTCATCGACGAGATTGAACAGCCGCTTCAGTGGGTTCTTCGACAGTTCCTCGCGACCGAGATAGACATTCTGGTAGGCCGACATGGTGTCGACGAGCGCCAGGTCCTGGTAGACGGTCTCGATGCCCGCATCCATGGCGTCCTGGGCGCGCCGCAGGTGCACCGGCTTGCCGTCGATGACGATCTCTCCGCTTGAGGAAGAGACGATACCGGACAGGATCTTCAGAAGTGTGGACTTGCCAGCGCCGTTGTCGCCGACGAGTCCGACGACTTCCCTCGGATAGAGCTTCAGCGACGCGTCGGCCAAGGCCGTCACGGCACCGTAATGGCGCGCGATGTTGCGCGCCTCGAGCACGGGCGCGCCAGCCAGAATCGGCATCCGGTAGTCCTCCCTAAACGCTCGGCGTGCGTTCCGCATCTGGAACGAGCGTTTCATATTGGGGACAACGCTAAGTCCGGATTGCGAGCGCTGTCAACAGGGTACGAATTCGACTTGCGGAGGGAGTATGGCCTCACACCGACGCCTCAGGTGGTCAGCACCCGGTGCAGCACGCCCTGGAGATGCCGGTCGAGCGCCTCGACGGCGCCGTCCACGTCGCGGGCGCCCAACGCATCGATGATGTCCAGGTGCTCTTCCATCGAGGTCACCGTGTTGCCGGGGCCGACGGCCCCGATGTTATGCAGTCGCAGCAGGTACATCTTCTGTGTCAGACGGGCGTAGTTCACGCGAATCTGGTCGTTGTCGAAGGCGTCGACGAAAGCGTCGTGGAAGCGGCGCTCTACCTGCTTTACCGGCAGGCGGTGGGCTTCGGTGCTGTTTGCCTGCCGGACAAAGTCGATGATCGCCGTGTGCTCGTCCCGGATGGACTCGATCCAGCCGGGGGGCATGCTCTGCGCGAACTTTCGCAGCCCCTCCCTTTCGAGGAGACCGCGGAACTGGAAGCAGTTCCCGACGAACTTCACGTCCGGGTAGAAGATCGTGATGCCTACCTTGCGGCGCACGCTGATCAGCCCCTCCGCCTCGAGCAGGGTAGTCGTTTCGCGCATAGGCGACAGCGAGATGCCGAGGATGCCGCACAGCTCGTCCTGCGTGAGCGTCTGCCCCAGTCTCAGCCGCCCCCCGATCAGCGCATCGAAGAATGCCTGGTACCCGGCATTTTCGATCTCACCTCTCATCCTTTTCTCCTATCACCAACCTGATTGACAGCCATTCGAGCGCAAGAATACGCTCTTATTGGCAATAT
>JAEYZJ010000351.1 GCA_023430705.1 Pseudomonadota bacterium
GCTTGCGGAACATCTCGACACCGGTCACGGTCGTCGACTGGGTCGCCTTGATACCGACGATCTCGACGGTCTCACCCACCTTCACGATGCCGCGCTCGACACGGCCGGTCACCACGGTGCCACGGCCAGAGATCGAGAACACGTCTTCGATCGGCATCAGGAACGGCTGGTCGATCGGACGAGCCGGCTGCGGGATGTACTCGTCGACAGCGCGCATCAGCTCCAGAACGGCGTCGTGGCCGAGCTTGCGGTCGCTATCCTCGAGGGCGGCCAGGGCCGAACCCTTGATGATCGGGATATCGTCGCCGGGGAACTCGTACGACGACAGCAGCTCGCGAACCTCGAGCTCGACGAGCTCGAGCAGCTCGGGATCATCGACCATGTCGCACTTGTTCAGGAACACCACGAGCGCCGGCACACCGACCTGACGGGCGAGCAGGATGTGCTCGCGGGTCTGCGGCATCGGGCCGTCGGCAGCCGACACGACCAGGATCGCGCCGTCCATCTGGGCAGCACCGGTGATCATGTTCTTCACGTAGTCGGCGTGGCCCGGGCAGTCGACGTGAGCGTAGTGACGGTTGGCCGTCTCGTACTCGACGTGAGCGGTGTTGATCGTGATACCGCGCGCCTTCTCTTCCGGCGCAGCGTCGATCTGGTCGTATGCCTTGAAGGTAGCGCCACCCGTCTCAGCCAGGACCTTCGTGATCGCAGCGGTCAGCGAGGTCTTGCCATGGTCGACGTGACCGATGGTGCCGATATTGCAATGCGGCTTGTTGCGGGAAAACTTTTCCTTGGCCATCGTATTCTCCGTTGGGTGCCGGTCTGGCAGCCGGCTTTAGGAACTCAGTTATTTGTCTGCTTCGGCGATCCGGGCAGAGCCATGGGCTCCGGCTCCCGGATCAGCCTGGATCGTAGTTAGGCGTACTTGGCCTGGACTTCCTGGGCTACCGCCTGGGGAACCTGCTCGTAGTGGTCGAACGTCATGGTGTACTGCGCACGTCCCTGGGACATGGAGCGCAGCGAGTTGACGTAGCCGAACATGTTGGCCAGCGGCACCATCGCGTCGATCACCTGGGCAATACCCCTGGCCTCGGTGCCGCGGATCTGGCCGCGGCGGGAGTTCAGATCGCCGATGACATCGCCCACATAGTCTTCCGGAGTGAGGACTTCAACCCGCATGATCGGCTCGAGGATCTTCGGCGCGGCCTTCTCGATGGCCTCGCGGAAGCCCGCACGGCCGGCGATCTCGAACGCGAGGACCGAGGAGTCGACGTCGTGGTAGGCACCGTCGGTGAGCGCGAACTTCACGTCCACGATCGGGAAGCCGATGATCGGGCCCGAACCCATGACCGACTCCACGCCCTTCTGCACGCCCGGGACGTATTCCTTGGGCACGTTGCCGCCGACGACTTCCGACTTGAACTCGAAGCCGGCACCCGGCTCGTTGGGCTCGATGCGGAACTTGATGCGGGCGAACTGGCCCGAACCACCGGACTGCTTCTTGTGGGTGTAGTCGTGCTCGACCACGCGGGTGATCGCCTCGCGGTAGGCCACCTGCGGCGCACCCACGTTGGCTTCAACCTTGAACTCGCGCCTCATGCGGTCGACGATGATGTCGAGGTGCAGCTCGCCCATGCCGGCGATCAGCGTCTCGCCCGACTCTTCGTCGGTCTTCACGCGGAAGGACGGATCCTCGGCAGCCAGGCGAGCGAGCGCGAGGCCCATCTTTTCCTGGTCGGCCTTGGTCTTGGGCTCCACCTTGATCTCGATGACCGGCTCGGGGAACTCCATGCGCTCAAGGATCACCTTGTGCGCCGGGTCCGAAAGCGTATCGCCCGTGGTCGTGTCCTTGAGGCCGACGATGGCGACGATGTCACCGGCATAGGCCTCGTTGATCTGCTCGCGCGAATTGGCGTGCATCTGGAACATGCGGCCGACGCGTTCCTTCTTCTCCTTGACGGTATTCTCAAGGGAAGAACCGGCTTCGACGTGGCCCGAGTAGATGCGGCAGAACGTCAGCGAGCCCATGTGCGGGTCGTTGGCGATCTTGAAGGCCAGCATCGACAGCGGCTCGTTGTCGTCGGCGTGACGCTCGATCTCGGCCTCGGTCTTGACGTCGACGCCCTTGATCGCCGGGATGTCGGCGGGCGACGGCAGGAAGTCGATGACGCCGTCCAGCAGGGGCTGCACGCCCTTGTTCTTGAACGAGGAGCCGCAGAACACCGGGTAGAGCTTGACGTCGCAGGTGCCCTTGCGGATCAGCCGGCGGAGCGTGTCGTTGCTCGGCATTTCACCGTTGAGGTAAGCCTCGGTGGCCGCATCGTCCATCTCGACGGCGGTCTCGATCAGCTTCTCGCGGTACTCGACGGCCTTGGCCTTGAGGTCCTCGGGGATCTCGACGATGTCCCACTGCGCACCGAGCTCTTCGTTGCGCCACACGAGGGCATTCATCTCGATCAGGTCGACGACGCCCTTGAAGCCGCTCTCCGCGCCGATCGGCAGCTGCATGACGACCGGCTTGATGCCGAGGCGCTTGTCCAGCGTATCGAGGCAGAAGTAGAAATCGGCGCCGGTCTTGTCCATCTTGTTGACGAAGATCAGGCGGGGGACGTTGTACTTGTCGGCCTGGCGCCAGACGGTCTCGGTCTGCGGCTCGACGCCCTGGTTGCCGTCGAGCAGCGCGATGGCGCCGTCGAGGACGCGGAGCGAACGCTCGACTTCAATGGTGAAGTCGACGTGGCCGGGCGTGTCGATGATGTTGAAACGGAACTGCGTGCCGTCACGGCCCTTCCAGAACGTCGTCGTTGCCGCAGACGTAATGGTGATCCCGCGCTCCTGCTCCTGCTCCATCCAGTCCATGGTAGCGGCGCCGTCGTGGACTTCGCCGATCTTGTGGGACTTGCCGGTGTAGTAGAGGATCCGCTCGGTCGTCGTCGTCTTGCCGGCATCAATGTGGGCCATGATGCCGAAGTTACGGTAGTGATTGATCGGGTATTCGCGGGCCATTTCAGACGAGCCTTCCGTTACCAGCGGTAGTGCGAGAAGGCGCGGTTGGCATCTGCCATCCGGTGCGTATCCTCGCGTTTCTTAACGGCCTGACCACGGCCATTGACGGCATCCATGAGCTCGCCCGACAGGCGCTCCTTCATGGTGTGCTCGCCGCGCTTGCGGGCGCTTTCGATGAGCCAGCGAATGGCCAGGGCCTGCTGACGCTCGGTGCGAACCTCGACCGGCACCTGGTAGGTGGCACCACCGACGCGGCGCGAACGGACCTCGACGGCCGGACGGATGTTGTCCAGGGCCGTGTGGAACACCGAGATCGGGTCCTGCTTCAGCTTGGCATGCACGATGTCGAAGGCACCGTAGACGATCGACTCGGCGACCGACTTCTTGCCGTCTTCCATCAGCGAGTTCATGAACTTCGAGACCACGAGGTCGCCGAACTTCGGATCGGGATTGACTTCGCGCTTCTCAGCAGCGTGACGACGGGACATTGGATCTGCTCCTTACTTCGGCCGCTTCGCGCCGTACTTCGAACGGCGCTGCCTGCGATCCTTCACCGACTGGGTGTCGAGGACGCCGCGCAGCACGTGGTAGCGCACGCCCGGCAGGTCACGCACACGACCGCCGCGGATCAGCACCACGGAGTGCTCCTGCAGGTTGTGGCCCTCACCGGGGATATAGGAAATGACCTCACGCGAGGTGGTCAGCCGGACCTTGGCGACCTTGCGCAGAGCCGAGTTCGGCTTCTTCGGGGTAGTCGTATAGACGCGAGAGCACACGCCGCGCTTCTGCGGGTTTGCTTCCATCGCCGGTACTTTGTTCCGCTTGGGCTTTGATACCCGAGGCTTGCGGATCAACTGATTAATGGTCGGCATTGCGCTCTTTCCATCGGTCCGAATTCGTTGCGGAAGACGCAAACAAACCAAAGGGGCGCCAATTCCACCCCATCAGGGGCAGCGGCGCCTCTCATTGCAGCGGACCACCGGGAGAACCCGGCGTTCATGCGCACAAAGATTTGTCGTCGTCTCTGCCTTTGGCGATGTGTTTGAAGTTCCTGGATGCCCGCACTAGGTGGCAGATACCCGCGTGAACTTCACGACCGACCGCTAAGGTTGCGCCTCTATATGGGCAGTGAGTCTCCCCGTCAAGGATTCTTTGCGGGGACACCTTTGCTGACTTGCCCCAAATCCGGGGAGTTTTCATCTCTGCGCGGCAGCTGGGGCAGAGGACAATGCTTGTTTGCCCTCATTGCATGGCTTTGACCAGACTCGGTGCCCGGTTTTCCTCGGCTTTGACAGAATCGCAGCAAAGTCGAATCGCGAATTGGCCGCCCTGGCCGGCCCCTGTAGACTGTCACGATCAGACTCACGGGGAGCAATCGATGAAGCGGCTGGCTGCAGCGATGGTATTCGTCGCCTCTCCTGCCCTCGCCCAGGACCTGGTGGATGGCAGCCAGGTCGACGACATTGTCGCCATCGCGCGCACCCACGGTTCAGCCTCGCTGGAGAGCCAGGCCGACGGCAGCCCGCGCATCGCGGGCCGGATCAACGGCGTGCCCTACCATGTGCTGTTCATGAACTGCACCGCGGCCAGGGCCTGCGAAGACCTCAACTTCTATGCCGCGTTCGCCGACCTCAAGCCCACGCTTGACGCCATCAATGCCTGGAACCGGGAGCGGCGCTTCGGCACCGCCTATCTCGACGCCGACCTCGACGCGGCCATCGAGTACGACCTGAACCTCGAGCACGGCGTCACCCGCGACAACCTCGATGCTGCCTTCGGCATCTGGTCCGTCGTGCTGGAGGAATACGCGGCCCATATCGGCTACGAGCCGGGCTCGCCGGCTACCTGACGATCATCAGCGCGAACCCGTCCCAACCCTTGGCGCCGACAGTCTGCAGCGCCGTCGCGTCGAGCCGCGGATGCCGGCCGATCATGTCGAATGCGGCACGCGTGCCGACGATGCGCGGATCGGGATCGCCGGGGTCCGCCACCCTGCCCTCGCGGATGACGTTGTCGAGCATGATCACCGTACCCGACCGCCCGAGCCGGATCGCCCAGTCGAGGTAGATCGGGTTGCTGGGCTTGTCCGCGTCGATGAAGATGAAGTCGAACGGCTCGGGATCGGCCGCGGCGAGCACCGGCAGCGTCTCGACCGCGGCGCCGACATGGACCGTAACCTTGCTCGATAGCCCCGCCCGCTCGATGTTGGACCGCGCCACCTCGGCGTGCCGGGGCTCATACTCGAGCGTGACGAGCTGCCCATCCCCGGGCAGCGCCTGCGCCATCCAGATGGTCGAGTAGCCGCCCAGCGTTCCGATCTCGAGCACCCGCCTGGCCCCTGTCATCCGCACCAGCAGGCTGAGGAACTTCCCCTGCGCGGCGGATACGTCAATCGGGGGAAGGCCGGCGGCAGCGTTCGCCCTGAGGGCCTCGGAGAGCGCCTGATCCTCGTGGACCAGTTCGCCTTCGACATACCGGTCCACGTCCACCCACAACTCGTCCGCCATCCAGGGACTCCGCCACCGCCGTCAGCACACGGGCAAGAGTAAGGCACCCGCACGTGGCGGCTGCAAGGCCCCGAAAGAGAAAGGGCCCCGGAGGGCCCTTTCGAACTTCTGCGATAACGACCGATTACTCGGCCGGCTCGGACGGGACGGCGTCCGGCGCCGGGATGGCCACGGCCTCCGCCTGACGGCGGCGCTCGTCGAGGATCATCTCGTCGCGGCGAGCCGCGATCGCCTTGGCCTTGGAGGTACCGGCACCGGTACCCGCCGGGATGAGGCGGCCGACGATGACGTTCTCCTTGAGGCCTTCAAGCAGGTCGGCCTTGCCGGAAACCGCCGCCTCGGTGAGGACGCGGGTGGTTTCCTGGAACGACGCGGCCGACACGAACGAACGGGTCTGCAGCGAGGCCTTGGTGATGCCGAGCAGCACCGGGTTGGCCGTTGCCGGCTTCTTGCCTTCCGCGACCAGCTGGTCGTTGAGCTCGTCGAAGTCCAGCTTGTCGAGCTGCTCGTCCTTGAGCAGCCCCGAGTCACCCGGCTCGACGATCTCGACCTTCTGCAGCATCTGGCGAACGATCACCTCGATGTGCTTGTCGTTGATGAGCACGCCCTGCAGCCGGTAGACCTCCTGGATCTCGTTGACGAGGTAGCGAGCAAGCTCCTCCACGCCCTTGATCGCCAGGATGTCGTGCGGGGCCGGGTTGCCGTCGAGGATGTATTCACCCTTCTCGATGGTGTCGCCTTCCTGCAGGTGGAACGGCTTGCCCTTCGGGATCAGGTACTCGACGGGATCGGCGCCCTCTTCGGCCGCCTCGATGATGATGCGGCGCTTGTTCTTGTAGTCGCGGCCGAAGCGGATCGTGCCGTTGATTTCGGCAATGATCGCGTGATCCTTCGGACGACGAGCCTCGAACAGCTCGGCCACACGCGGCAGACCGCCGGTGATGTCCTTGGTCTTGGCGCTCTCGAGCGGAATACGCGCGAGCACGTCACCAGGGGCAACCTTCTCACCGGGCTCGACCGCAATGACGGCGTCCACCGAGAGCAGGTAGCGGGCCTCGCCACCACGATCCAGCTTGACGACCGTGTCGCCCCGCCTGATCGCGATTGCCGGCTTCAGCGCGTCGTTGCGCTGGCTGCCGCGCCAGTCCATCACCACGCGCTTGGTGAAGCCGGTGGTCTCGTCTGTGTTTTCCGCAACCGAGGCACCATCCACGAGGTCTTCGAAGGCAACTTCGCCTTCGACTTCCGCGAGGATCGGACGGGTGTACGGATCCCATTCGGCGATACGCTGGCCACGCTTCACTTCCGCACCGTCATCGACGCGAAGCTTCGCACCGTAGGTGACGCGGTGGGTCGTCCGCTCCTTGCCGTCCTGATCGAGGATGGCAATGGTGACGTTACGGCCCATGGCGACCAGCTGGCCGCCGGCGACCTTGGCGACGTTGCGGTTGCGGATCTCGACCTTACCCTCGGCACCAGCCTCGAGATAGGACGAGTCCACCACCTGCGCCGTGCCACCGATGTGGAACGTGCGCATGGTGAGCTGGGTGCCCGGCTCGCCGATCGACTGCGCGGCGATGACGCCGACAGCCTCGCCGATGTTGACCGGAGTACCGCGAGCGAGGTCACGGCCGTAGCAGGCCGCGCAGCAGCCCTGGCGCAGGTCACAGGTCAGCGGCGAGCGGATGCGCACCGACTGTACCTTGTAGCCTTCGACCGTCTCGACATCCTTCTCGGTGAGCAGCGTGCCCTTGGGAACGATGACTTCGCCGTTCTCCGGGTTGACGATGTCGTCCGCGGCCGTACGGCCGAGGATACGCTGGCCGAGGGAGGCCACCACCTGGCCGGCGTCGACGATGGGCTCCATCGTCAGGCCGCGCTCGGTGCCGCAGTCGAGTTCCGTGATGATCGAGTCCTGCGCCACGTCGACGAGACGACGGGTCAGGTAACCCGAGTTCGCGGTCTTCAGCGCGGTGTCCGCGAGGCCCTTGCGGGCGCCGTGGGTCGAGTTGAAGTACTCGAGAACGTTCAGGCCTTCCTTGAAGTTGGCCGTGATCGGGGTCTCGATGATCGAGCCGTCGGGACGCGCCATCAGGCCGCGCATGCCGGCGAGCTGCTTCATCTGCGCCGGCGAACCACGGGCGCCCGAGTGGCTCATCATGTAGACCGAGTTGATCGGCAGCTGACGGCCGGTCTCCGGGTCGAACTTGACCGCGGCGATACCCTTCATCATCTCCTCGGCGACCTTGTCACCGCACTTGGCCCAGGCGTCGACAACCTTGTTGTACTTCTCGCCCTGGGTGATGAGGCCGTCGTTGTACTGCTGCTCGAACTCCTCGACGAGCTTCCGGGTGTCCTCGACGATCTTATACTTCGAGGCCGGGATGACCATGTCGTCCTTGCCGAACGAGATGCCGGCGCGGGCCGCGTGCTTGAAGCCCAGGTCCATGATCCGGTCGCAGAAGATGACCGTCTCCTTCTGACCGCAACCGCGATACACGGTGTCGATCATCTTGGAGATCATCTTCTTGGTCATGAGCTGGTTGGCCGTGGCGTACGGAACCTTGTTGCTCTTGGGGAGCAGCTTGCCGATCAGCATGCGGCCGGGCGTGGTTTCCACGACCTCGGTCGAGTGGTTGCCGTTCTCGTCGTAGACGTCGACGCGGCCCTTGATCTTGGAGTGCATCGTCACGACGCCGGAAGCCAGCGCGTGCTCCAGCTCGCCCATGTCCGAGAAGGCCATGCCCTGCCCCGGCTCGCCCTCGTTCATGAGGGAGAGGTGGTAGAGGCCCAGCACGATGTCCTGGCTCGGCACGATGATCGGCTGGCCGTTGGCCGGGTGCAGGATGTTGTTGGTCGACATCATCAGCACGCGGGCTTCCAGCTGCGCCTCGAGCGACAGCGGGACGTGCACGGCCATCTGGTCACCGTCGAAGTCGGCGTTGAACGCCGCGCAGACGAGCGGATGCAGCTGGATCGCCTTGCCTTCGATCAGGTGCGGCTCGAACGCCTGGATGCCCAGGCGGTGAAGCGTCGGAGCGCGGTTCAGCAGAACCGGATGCTCGCGGATCACTTCATCGAGGATGTCCCAGACCTCGGGCTTCTCCTTCTCGACCAGCTTCTTGGCCTGCTTGACCGTCGAAGACAGCCCCTTGGCCTCGAGCCGCGAGTAGATGAACGGCTTGAACAGCTCGAGCGCCATCTTCTTGGGCAGGCCGCACTGGTGCAGTTTCAGCTCCGGACCCACGGTGATCACCGAACGGCCGGAATAGTCGACGCGCTTGCCGAGCA
>JAEYZJ010000360.1 GCA_023430705.1 Pseudomonadota bacterium
CTTCTCGCTCGTCGCCGTGGTGATCGTGATGCTGCTGTCCCTGGCGCCGGCGATACGCATGCCCGGTGCGCTGGCGACGCAGAAGGCCGACGTGAGGGTGTCGCCGATCCTTGTCGGGGACCGGCCCTCGGTAGTCTTCGTGGCCGAGGCGGGCGGCCTCCGCATCGGACAGCAGGGACAACTCGTGGCGCTCGACGCCATGCTCGGCGACGCGGCCCTGGCTCAGTCGTTGTTTGCGACAGAGGCGGACGTTCTGCTCGTTGTCGCCGAAGGCGGGCAGGAAGCGGCCTTCTTGTTCTCCAGCCTTGCCGGCACGGCGGGGATCGACTCGATCCTGCAGCTGCGCCTTGATCCGGGCTGCCGCTACGTCGCCGACCCCGCCCGCGTTGGTTGCCGGCCGGAGGAGCGCCTGTGACGGCGCTGCGGATCGATCTCACGGTTCTGGCGGACCTCGCTGCGTCGATGTTCGCGGCCTGCTTCATGATCCTGCTGATCTTCCTCAGCCTCGCCCAGCAGGCCGATGCGCCGCCGCCCCGACCGATCGAAGCGACAACGGATCTCCACGTCGTGGCGCGCCGGGTCCAAGGGCCGGGTGCGCTGGTCGATCTCCTCCACGCTCATGCCGGTCGTGGGGGCACCAGCATCGACATCTTTGCCGATAGTGTCGACGTTCTGACGGACGCGGGCAGCGTAACGCTCAGGCGGGGGGCGGTTGGGCCAGCGCTGGCATCTGCCCTTGAGCCGGTTCGGCTCTACGTCTTCTCCAACACCCTCTATCACGACGTTGTTGCCGCCCTGGGCAACCGCGCCGTGATGGAAATGAGCGTGCCGCATGCCTTGCAGGATGCGAACGGTCGCTGGCGCACGGAATTTCTGTCGCTCGAGGCCGAGGGCGCCGATCTGAACGTGTTCCGCGAGCGGCTGGCGCAACTGCTCGAAGGCGGCACGGAGCAGGGGGCAGCGTCGGGTGGTGCCGGCGGGGGCATGCCGGCCATCGGCGCGTCGCTGCTCGAGCGGATGTCGGCGGCGCTGGCACTGGCAGCTGCTCTGGGATTCCCGCTTGCCGGACTGGCGGTGGTGGTGCTGATCGAGCGTGGCCGGCTCAGCTCTGGACAATCCGTCCCGTTCCGGGAACACTCATGAAAACCTGATGGAGCGAGCCAATGGTCGACCCGATCCAGCGTACCAGCAGCGTTCCCGTGCCGGCGGTCCAGACCGCCCAGGCCGTGCAGGATCCTCTACCGGTTGGTTCGTCGCGGGAGCAGGAGCGCGTCGGCAAGGACATTCGCGAGGATGACCGGGAGGACGCAACGGCCGCCTTCGAGGAATATCTCAACGACACCGCGATCCTAACGCTCGAAAAGAACAGGCAAAGCCAGCCTGCTGATGCGGCGGCAGAGATAGAGGCGGGCAGCGTGTACTCACAGCCCGGCCACAAGACGCCAGTCTGACGGTCAGGCGATTGCGGCCCCCGCCGCGAAGATCTGCTGCATGCAGGTCTCGAGCACTGGCAGGCTTATCTCGCCATCATCGATGCTCACGACGAACATGGCTTCGCCGTGGCGCGTCAGGCCGGTCGAGAGGAATCGCTCTGTGGTCATGTCCGGACCGGCAAGTGCCAGCAGGCGCGCCTCGATTTCCTGATCGAGCCGGTGTGGACGGACCGCGAGGCTGACCAGCGTCCGCTCGCCGTCGCTCGCCGAGGTAAGGGTCAGCGTGCCGGATCGTTCGAACACGAAGCTGTAGCTGCCGTCGGGCGCCGGCGTCAGCGGCACGCCAAGGCTGCCGGCGAAGGCCTCGATCGCCTGCAGTGCCTGATTTGAGAATGCCAACTATCGCACCTTCCGGCTAATGCTGAGGGGCGCCTTCGCCCACGCGACCTGCGTAATCGGCCTCCTCCTCCTCGACAAGTTCGTCGAGCATCGTCATGAGCGCCGTACGCTGCTGAAGCCGTGCCTGCGGATGCGGCATCACCTCGTCCGGCAATTCGCCGTGCATGCCCCGCAACCCGTTGGCGAAGGCGAGTTGGCTCGCGATCGAGCAGGCGACGTAGCGCTGCAGTACCGCGCGCGCATCCCCGGGGCCGGCGGCCGGGTTCGAGGCAAAGAGCAGCATCCGTTCCGCCACATCGACCTCGGTGCCTTGTGGTTGCTCACCGGGCGCCAGCTGGCGGTCGGTGGTCCTGACGAGGTCGAATGCCATGCTGACGGCGCTCTGCATCAGCTTGAGCTTGCTCAGTTCGGTGAGGAGGCTGTGGAGATAGGTCGGGTCGGTCGATGGACCGGTGCTGGCGAGATCCTGGCCGGCGACGGACATGAACAGGCTCACCACCTCGTCGAAGTTCTTCATCATGTCGAAACGCTGGAAGGCCTGAAACAGCTGGCCCATGCTGCGGGTCTCGCGCAGCAGCGAGCGATAAGCCTCACGCACAGCAGCGGGGTCGGTCTCGAGCGTAACCGTCGCCTGTGCTGCTTCCTTGGCCGAGGCGAGGCCGGCGCGCACTTCCCGCCCGAGGTCGCCCTTGCTGAATTCTCCATGCGCTTCTTCGAGCAGCATCATGAAGTCTTCGCTGGCGCCGGTTGTCGCGAAGAACTCGCGAGCGATGTCGAGGCCGGCGAACTGGTGCGTCACGTCGCCGTCGAACTGCTGCAGCGCCTTGAGGATATCGTCCTTGGTGACCCCGCCGCCGCTGCCGCCCTCGTTCATCAGGCGCTCGAAGGTCTCGAGCTGCTCGACGAGAGTGCGCAACTGCGCCTCCCGCGGCATGTCCGGCAGCTTGTCGTAATAGTCGGCGATGCGCGCCAGGGCCTCCAGCGTGGCTCCGGCGCCCTGACGCACCTCGCGTCTGTCGAGGCTGCGCTTGTCGGCGCGATGAGCCACCGACATGCCCAGTTCCTCCGACGCGTCCTGAAGCTTGGAGGCCTCGGTGCTGGTGGCCACCTGCTCGCCGCGATAGCTGCCCCGAACCTCGCGGGCAATCTCCGCGCCCGTGGGCGAGGTGACGTTGAGCGCGGCAATGTTCTGACGCAGGGTCTCGATCGAACCGGACATGGTCTCGCTCAGGACGGTGAACGCCGGACGCTAGCACGCGACCCATCCGGGTCAGTCATCTATATGACAGCACGCCGTGCTGAATGACAGAAGGCACATCCGCTGGCGGATGTGCCTCTCAATTCTGGCAGGGCGAAGCGCTCAGGCGACGTTGCGTGCGATCGACTTGAGCGTGTCCGCAACCGTCTTGAGCATGTTCGTGCGCAGGTTGCTGATCGCCGACCAGGTGTTCATCGCCATCTGCATGGAGAACATCTTCTCGGTATCGGAGAGGTTGGCGTTGGCCTCGATCTCGCGAATGTCGTCTTCGACCTCGGCCATCTGCTCCTGCAACTGCTTCTGCCGCCAGATCAGGTCAAATCCGTTCTTGTTGACGTAGTTGCCCGGAGGGCCACCCGCGCCCCACGCGGTCTCCGTTCCAATGAGAGTTCCGTTCCAGGTACTAACAGTATCTACCATGTCATTCCCCCATATTGCCGGAAGGAGACTCGCGCGCCTCGCTCGGTACTGAAGTCATTAGTGAAGAAATATCTATCATGACAGTCTCGGCAGCCGCAAGCGCGTCCAGAAGTGCTGCGTTGCGCTCGTACTCGCCGGGCGGCAGTCCGCCCGAGAGCTTGCCGGATACCTCCCTTGCCAGCTGGCCGAGGCGCGAGATGCTGGCGGCCGCAATGTCGGGCCCCTCTGGTCCGCGCAACTTCTCACCCAGGTCGGTGAAATCGAAAGTCTCTGCACTGGTATCCCGATTCATCAGGTCTCTCTTTCAGTAGTCAGGCAAGTCCGTCGTCGAGTGCTATGGCCTCGAGGCTGTCGCGATCGAGTATCAGGATGTTGCGGTCGCGAATGGCGATCCAGCCCTCCCGTTCCCATGACTTGAGAGCCCGATTGACGTTGCCGCGCGCCCCGCGCGCCATGAGGCCGAGATCGGACTGGGTCACGAAGGAGCCGACCTGCAGCACCTGCCGGCCTGACCTGTCGATCCGGTCGCCGAGACCATCGGCGACGCGCAGCAGGCACTGCGACAGGCGCGCCTGAAGGGTCTTCAATCCCAGGATGCGGGTCAACAAGATGTAGGAGCGGTAGCGTTGCGCCACGGTTCGCGCCAGCGCCTCACCCAGCGCGGGATAGCGCGAGCGCAGCGACCGGAAGGTACCCGCCGGTATGCAGTAGACCGAACTGGTGCCAATCGAGGTGACCATGTCCGCGTGCTGGCCGTCCTCGAAGATGCCCAGTTCACCGAAGCTCTGCCCCGCCGCCAGTACCCCGAACAGGATCGGAGAGCCATCCTCGAGCAGGTACGACAGCCGCACATGACCCGACCGGACGAAGTAGAGATGGCTCGCATCGTCGTCCTGCAGGTAGACGAACTCGTTCGGGGCAAGCAGGCGATACGTGGTGGCAGCATCCAGAGCGGCCTCGGTTTCTGCATCGAGACCGCCAAAACTGGACGCACGGAAGTGCGGTAATGTGCTCAGCCGACTGTAGATATTGTGTCCCCAGATGCCGCTGGCGTAGGCAAGTCCACCTTACAGTTGCGGCACCAACATATTCACCACATTACCGAAGATGTGAAAAGCGCGGTGCGCCGGTCGGGAAAAATAGTGAAAGGATTTGTGAGGATCGCGGATCCACACATGCGAATCTGGGGAAAACCACTGTTGATTCTCCTAGAAATCCTGTCCTATAGCGCTGAAGTGGACGGGGCGCGCAGGGCGCAGCTGCGCGACTGGTGGAGCTGATTATGGTGGACGCCACCGATACTGCGGGGGTCATCCTAAAGATTCTGAGCGGCGTCCAGGCGGGCGTCGATATCGCTTTGCGCGACGGCGACTACACGCTGGGCTCGAGCGACGACGACGACATCCAGTTCTTCGATGTGAGCCTGAAGCCCGCGCATGCGCGTCTGTCGATCCGCGCCGGCACGATTCAGATCGGTGGCGGCGCCGGACAGTTGCGCACCCGCAACGGGATCGTGCTTGAAGGGGGGGCCGCGCCGGTCGACCTCGAGCCCCTCGACATCGTGACGGTGGGAACCACACGCTTTGCGCTCGGTCCCCGGGTCGCCAACTGGGCCACCATCACCGACGCCGAGCGCGATGAGCCCGGCGGCCTCTATGCGGATCCCCGGCCGCGTCGGGCGAAGGCAGAAAAGCCACGTTGGCGCTGGCCGGTCGCACTGGCCGTGGCGATTCCCGTCGGGGCGATCGCCGCGGGCGTCATGGTCGCCTCGTTGAACACGCCGCAGGCCGCCAGGTCCGAGGAAGAGGCGGTGCGCACCAACCTCTCGATCGTCGAGGAGGCACTGGCCCGCTTCGATTTCCGTTCGCGGCTGGTCCTCACCGAGGAACTCGACCGCAGCCTCTCGTTGACGGGCTTTGTCGATGATGCAGCGCAGCGCCGCGGTGTCGTTGCTGCCGTCCAGGCCACGGGCATTCCTGTCCGAACCCGCCTGACGGTGCTTTCGACGATCCAGCAGGAGGTGGCGAGCCTGCTCGAGTCGGAGAATGCCGGCGTCGAGTTCTCCCTGTCGCCCGTGGGGGTA
>JAEYZJ010000373.1 GCA_023430705.1 Pseudomonadota bacterium
TGGCAAGATCGCGGATGCGCAAGCCGATATCGAGCGCCGCCTCCTCGTTGAACGTCCTGAAGACGAGTCGCTGTTCCTGCTCCGTCACCTTGGCGATATCGTCCACTACGCTCACTGCTTCCTCCCACAAACCGCGGACACTCCTAGCACGCGGATACGCGGATCGGAGGCATAGACCTCGGTATTAGGTTCCGCACGGTGACAGCACGAGCGGCCGCGAGACGGATCGGCGTGTATGGCATCGTGTGCAGGCGCCTAATGCCCGCGGTGCAATTGCGACAGTGCCTCGGGGTGGCAAGGCCAACCAATAGCAGCTACCAAACGTCGGCGTGTCGCATCTGGAGCTTTCCCATGTCCGCCAATTCCGCATTCACCAAACTCGATGCCCTGAGCCGCCGGCTCGAAGCGATCGAACATGCGCAGTCGATGCTCGGCGTCGATGAGGCCGTGATGATGCCGGCTGGCGGCGGTGAGAAGCGTGCGGAGACCATGGGCGTCCTCGCCGGCATGTACCATGAGATGGCCACCGCACCGGAGGTGGCGGACTGGCTGGCGGACGCCGAGAGGGAGCCGCTCGACGAGATGCAGCAGCTTGCCATCCGAGAGTTCCGCCGCGTCCACACCAACATGACCTGTCTCAGCGCCGATTTCGTGCGCAAGCAGGTCAATGCCCGAATCCGCTGCGAGCAGCTCTGGCGCGAACTCCGCCCGACCGGTGACTGGAAGACGTTCCTCCCCGCCTTCGAGGGGGTGGTGCAGACGGCCCGCGAGGAAGCGGTGATGCGGGCCGATGTCCTGGGCCTTTCGCCCTATGATGCGCTTATGGAGCAGTTCGATCCGGGCAACCGCGTCGCCGATGTCGGCCCGGTCCTTGCCGACCTAAAGCTGTTCCTCAAGGACTTCATCCCCAGGGCCATGGCCAGGCAGGAGGAGAAGCTTGCGGCCCGCCCTCTCAAGCCGCTCAACCCGCCCTACCCGATCGAGCGGCAGAAGGCGCTGGGCCTTGTAATGATGGAGGCCGTCGGCTTCGACTTCGAGCATGGCCGGCTGGACGTCTCGCACCATCCGTTCTGCGGCGGCGTACCGACCGACATCCGCATGACCACCCGCTATACGGAGGGCGAGTTCATCACGTCACTGATGGGCATCCTGCACGAAACCGGGCACGGCCTCTACGAGCAGAACCTGCCGCACGAGTGGACCCACTGGCCGGTCGGCCGGTCACGTGGAATGGCCATGCACGAGAGCCAGAGCCTGTTTGTCGAAAAGCAGATCGCCCGCTCGCCGGAGTTCTGGGAATGGGCCATGCCGCATGTGCATGAGAAGCTTGGCGCCGAGGCCATGGCGGGCTGGGAACTCGAGGACGTACTCGCCCATGTCCACCACATCGAGCGCGGGCTGATCCGGGTGGACGCCGACGAGGCCACCTATCCGCTGCACGTGATCCTGCGCTTCGAACTCGAACAGCAGCTGATCGACGGTTCGCTCGCGCCCCGGGACCTCCCCGAGGCGTGGGATGCCAAGATGCGCGAGTATCTCGGGCTCTCCACCATCGACAACATGAAGGACGGGCCGATGCAGGACGTGCACTGGCCGTCCGGCGCCTTCGGCTACTTCCCCAGCTACACGCTCGGCGCCATCATCGCGGCACAGCTTTGGTCGGCAATCGAACGCGCCCAACCCAACGTCCGCGAGGACATGCGGCATGGCCGCTTCGTCGGGCTACACGAGTGGCGGCGCGAGAACATCTGGCAGCAGGCCAGCAAGTACTCGATTCCCGAGCTGATCCAGCGGGCCACCGGCGAGAAGCTCAATGCCCGGCACTTCCAGGAACACCTCACGGAGCGCTACCTGAGCTGATCCGCGAGGAACGTCAGCATGGCCAGGAACCGTCCGTCGATATTGCAGCCACTGCAACTGGCGACATTCCGCAATATGTGGGTCGCCAACCTCGCGTCCAGTTTCGGCGGCCTGATCCAGGGGGTCGGGGCGGCATGGATGATGACCGCCCTGACCAACTCGGTCGACCTGGTCGCGCTGGTTCAGGCCTCGACCTCGCTACCGATCATGCTGTTCTCGCTGCTCGGGGGCGCCATCGCTGACAACTTCCCCCGCCGCCGCGTGATGCTGTTCGCTCAGCTCTTCATGTTCGCGGTATCGGTGCTGCTGACAATCTCGGCGTGGATGGGGCTGATTACCCCGTGGCTGCTCCTTACCTTCACTTTCCTCATCGGCTGCGGCGCGGCGATCAACAATCCCTCGTGGCAGGCCTCGGTGGGAGACCTCGTGCCGCGCTCGAGCGTGGGGTCGGCGGTGGCGCTCAACTCCATCGGCTTCAACCTTTCCCGCAGCCTCGGGCCGGCGATCGGAGGCATCATCGTTGCCGCCGCGGGGGCAGCCGCCGCCTTCACCGTCAACATGTTCAGCTATCTAGCCCTGGTCGCGGTGCTCGTCGGCTGGAAGCCGCAGGTGGCGCCCCGGGCCTTGCCGCGCGAGGCAGTCGGGGCAGCGATGCTCGCCGGTATCCGCTACGTCGCGCTATCGCCGAACCTGGGGAAAGTGCTGTTGCGCAGCTTCCTCTTCGGCTTCTCGGCCATCTCGGTCATGGCCCTCCTGCCCGTGGTAGCCAGCCAGATCCAGGGCGCAGGCCCGCTGCTGTACGGCTTCCTCCTGGGCACGTTCGGGATCGGCGCCGTGGGTGGCGCCCTGCTGACGGGGCGCTTCAACGAGCGATTCCAGAGCGAGACCATCGTGCGCCTTGCCTTTCTCGGGTTTGCTGCCTGCGCCGCCATCACTGGCATCAGCACCTCACCCTGGCTCACGGCCCCCGCCCTCATGCTGGGCGGCGCGTGCTGGGTGCTGGCGCTGACACTGTTCAACGTCACGGTCCAGCTATCGACGCCCCGCTGGGTCGTAGGACGAGCCCTGTCGCTCTATCAGACCGCGACCTTCGCCGGCATGGCAGCCGGTAGCTGGATCTGGGGCGTCGCGGGAGAGCAGTATGGCGTGAGCGCGGCGCTCCTCGGCTCCGCCGTCGCGCTGGTGGCGGGCGCCGGCATCGGCCTCTTCTTCGCCATTCCGCAGCGCGTGCTGCTCGACCTCGACCCGGCCGACCGCTGGCGGGAGCCCGAAATCAACGTGCCGATCGAGCCTCGGTCGGGCCCGATAGTGGTCAGCATCGAGTACCGTATCCGTCCCCAGGACGTGCGCGAGTTCCTCTCGGTCATGGCCGACCGCCGGCGGGTTCGCATCCGGGATGGCGCACGGGAATGGGCGCTGCGCCGCGACCTCACGGAAACCGATCTCTGGATCGAGAGCTACAAGAGCCCGACCTGGACCGAGTATGCACGCCACAACCAGCGCCTCACCCATGCGGACGAGGTCATCGGAGACAAGTTGCGCGCGCTGCACCAGGGATCGGACCGCCCGGTCGTCCATCGCCTCATCGAGCGCCCACCAAACTGGTTTGCCGCCATCGCCGCAAACCGCACGATCGACCCGCCGTAAGTGAAGTTACACTGGTTTCGCTAACTGAACGGCGTCGAGATGATGTTGGCGACGTCCTCGCATGTACCATCAGCAGCCGGTTGAATCCGAACCGTTTACAAGTTCAGCGCCGGGCGCCTATTGTCTGACATCTGGCCGGAGGACCCGTACGGGGGCCAGACGACATCAATCGAGGGGAGGAACCGATGCGGAGCGCGTCGACCATTACTGTTGCCCTGCTGGGCACGATGTTTCTTTCGACCACCGCCGTCACCGCCGCCGACATCAGGATCGGATTTCTGCCGGGCGTCGTTGATCCGTTCTACCAGGTCATGCAGCAGGGCGTCGAAGCGGCCGCGAAGGACCTTGGGGTCGAGGTGGTGACCCAGGTGCCGCCGACCTGGGGTGTCGAGGCGCAAACCCCGATCCTCGATGCGCTCGTCGCCCGCGGCGACCTCGACTACATCATCACTGCACCCACCGATAAGGACCAGATGATCGCGCCGCTGCAGGCGGCCGTGGACGCCGGCATCAAGATCATCACCGTGGACACCTTCCTGGGCGATGGCGACTATGCCAATGGCCCGGTCAAGTTCCCGATCAGCTACATCGGCTCGGACAATGTCGAGGGCGGTCGCATCTCGGCCCGTGGCCTCGCCAAGGCCATCGGCGGCAAAGGCGTCGTCTACATCAATTCCACCAACCCCAACGTCTCCTCGGTCGAAGGCCGTGAGCAGGGCTTCGAGGAAGTGATGAGCAACGAGTTCCCTGACATCAAGGTTCTCGGGCCAGACTACAACCTCGACGACCAGACCAAGGCGGCTCAGCAGACTGCCGCCGTGATCGAGCAGAACCCCGATCTCGTCGGCGTGTTCGGCACCAACGTTTTCTCGGCCGGTGGCGCCGGCAACGCGGTGGTCAATGCCGGGCTGGGCGGCCACGTGCAGGTTGTGGCCTACGACGCCACGGCCGAAGCCATCGAACTGATGGGCAAGGGTGTCGTCTCGCTCGTCCTCGCGCAAAAACCCTTCGACATGGGTTATCTCGCCGTGCAGTTCGCCGTGGCGGACAATGCAGGCGTCACCAGCCTGCCCAAGCGCGTCGAGACCGGCTTTGCCATCATCGACAAGGACAACGTGGAAGACCCCAACTACGCGCGGTTCATCTACAGGGTCGGCAACTGAGCCACCTGACGCTCCGGCCGGCGGACGCCCAGCGCCCCCGGCTCCTTCCGCTCAGGCATGAACCGGGGGCCACGTGACTGATACCAAGGCAACGGCGGGGTTCGACGAGTCCCCGCTTTCGGGCAGCAAGCGCGCCATGCTGCTGATCAGCCGGCTCTGGGCGTGGGTATTTCTCGCGCTGATGATCCTGTTCTTCATCGTCGCAGTCGGCGTGTTTTCGAGCGCGACCTTCCTGTCGGTTCGCAATAGCCAGAACATCCTCGTCGCCATCGTCCCGGTGCTGCTTCTCGGTTTGGGGCAGACCTTCGTCATCATCGCCGCAGGAATCGACCTCAGCGTCGGCTGGGTGATGAGCCTCGCCTCCGTCCTCTCGGCGCACGCCATCCGTGCCTCCTTCAATGCCGGGACCCCTCTCTTTCTGGCCGTCGTGCTCGGCTTCTGCGCAGGCATCGGCGGCGCGGCAATGGTCGGGCTGGTCAACGGTCTCATCATCGCCAAGCTCAAGGTCCCCGCATTCATCGTCACGCTGGGCACCTCGTTCATCGTTCGCGGCCTGTCGCTGCTCTTCTCCGAGAACACCACAGTCATCGGCCTACCCGAGGGCATCCGCGACTACGGCAACGAGTCCCTGTTCTACTGGGTGCGCGGCGCAGGCGGCGGCTTCTACATCCTGGACAAGCCCGAAGTAACCGGCGAACTGCTCCGCTCCATGGACCGCATCCTCGCCTGGCCGGTGGTGATCACGGCCGTCGTCGTGTTGCTCTGCATGTTTCTGCTCAAGCGCACCCAGTTCGGTCGGCATACCTATGCCATCGGAGGCAACATGCAGGCCGCGCTTCGCACCGGCATCCCTGTCGACCGGCACATCGTCAAGCTTTACATGCTGAGTGCCTCGACGGCCGGGGTTGCCGGCGTGCTGTCGACCCTGCGCTTCACCGCCGGTTCGGCAGTAATCGGCGATCCCCTGCTCCTCAGCTCCATCGCGGCCGTCATCATCGGCGGTGTCAGCCTCTTCGGCGGTGCGGGCTCGATCGTTGGCACCGTCATCGGGGCCCTTATCATCGCCGTCCTCACGACCGGACTGGTGATGCTCAACGTTCCGGCATTCTGGCAGTTCATCGTGGTCGGCGTAGTGGTGATCATCGCCGTGCTGATCGACCAGTCACGCGACCTGGTCCTAGGTCGACGCGGGAGGGGCGCATGAGCGAGCCGATCCTGTCCATCCGTCACATGGTGAAGCGCTTCGGCGGCCTCGTCGCGGTCAATGACGTCAGCCTCGACATCCATGCCGGCGAAGTCGTCGCGCTGCTCGGCGACAACGGCGCCGGCAAGTCGACGCTGATCAAGTGCGTGTCCGGCGTGCACCAGGCCGACGAAGGCGAAATCCGCTTTGGCGGCAAGCCGGTGAGCTTCCCCAAGCCCATCGATGCGCGCGGCGCGGGCATCGAGACCATCTATCAGGACCTGGCGCTCGCCAACAATCTCGACGTGCCGGCCAACATCTTCCTCGGCCGCGAGGCAAAGAACAGTTACCTCGGCGGCCTCATCAAGACCCTCAACGACAAGTGGATGCTGGGCGAAGCCGAGCGGAGCCTTGCCACTCTCGACATCCGCTTCCCCAGCCTTACGCAGCCGATTGAAAGCCTCTCCGGCGGCCAACGCCAGGCGGTCGCCATCGCGCGCGCCATCTACTGGAAGGCGCGGCTGATGATCATGGACGAGCCAACCAACAATCTCGGCGTTCCCGAGCAGCAGAAGGTGCTGGAGCTGATCCGGCGTCTCCGCGACCAAGGCGTGCCGGTGATCCTGATCACGCACACCATGCCCGACGTCTTCGCCGTGGCCGACCGCATCATCGTCATGCACCGCGGCCGCAAGGTCACCGAGAAACGGACCGCGGAAACCAACGCCTCGGAGCTGGTGCAATATATGGTCGGCGCACTGGACGATACCCGCACGCCGGCCTGAGGGCCTCAGTGAGCGCCGAGGGCACGGTGCATGGCAGCGGCAAACGCCTCGGCCTCGACCTCGAATCCCATGTGGTCGCCGGGGAACCGAACCGGCTCCGTCCCGAGGCCGTCGACCAGCGCCATGCTCATCGACTCGATCGGTTGACCAGCCGACTTCTCGCCGATGGCGACGATGATGGCCGGTTCGCCCTGCTTCAGCGTGGCGACATCCGGCCGGTAGCTCCCGAGCGGCATCATGCCGTGGGCCAGCCAGTATTCGAAATTGCCGCTGACCCGCTCGAATGTCTCGGCCTCCTCCGGGCTTGGCTCAAACTCGGGCGGCGGCTCCGCGGACACGTCGCCCTCGAGGCCGTTCACGCCGAAGAACGCCCCCATCGCGGCGTCGACGCCCTGCGTCAGGTAGGTGTCGTGGATCAACCTGTCGGCCGCGAGGGCTTCGCTCGGGTCGTCCATCAGCATGTAGGATGGCGGCTCGTGCGCCAGAATGGCCCTCACCACCTGCGGATGGTGGGCTGCGAGGTTGAGCGCAACATGCGCCCCACCGCTGGTGCCAAACACGTAGGCCGGTGCGCCCACCGCCTGGATCAGCGCCGCCGCGTCGTCAGCCTGGACGTCGACATCCAGCGCTGCCGCCTCACCGTCGAACGGGCTGCGCGAGTTACCACGCGGATCGTAGGTCAGCACGGTGTAGTGACTGGCGAGCTGCTCTGCGATGCCGGCGAAGACGCCTGCGTCCTGCGGCCCGCCGGGGATGACCAACAGTGTCGCCCCCCTGCCCCGCACCTCGTAGTAGAGTGTCGCGCCGGGCACTTTCAACGTCGCGTTCGTCACCTGGCTCATTGAAATCTCTCCCATGGTCGTGGTGATGCCGGCCGCATGGCCGGCGGTGGTTGTGGTGATGCAGAGGGCCACGCCGAGCATGGCGGTGATCATCGGTATGCGGTTCATGCGATCAACTCCAGAACTAGACCGTCCAGTTCCCTCTCTTGCAGGAAACTAGACTGTCTAGTACCGTCGAGTCAACAAGGTCGGGATCAGAGTTGATGGCAAGTTCGTTGCGGAGCACGGAGAAGGCAGACAGCGCCGAGGAGACCGGCCGTTCGGCCCAGAAGCGCAAGGCTATCCTCGATGCCGCGACCGAGGTCTTCCTCGCCAGCGGCTATCTCGGCACCAACATGGATGAGATCGCGGCCTTGTCGGGGGTTTCCAAGCAGACAATCTACAAGCACTTCACCAGCAAGGAAGCGTTGTTCGTCGAGATCGTAACCTCGATGAGCAACCAGGCCGGCGACCGGGTGGGCAGCGAGCCGCTTGTGTTCGATGGCGGTGACCTCAAGACATTCCTCGAGAACTACGCGATCCGGCAACTGACCGTGGTGGTGCAGCCGCGGCTGATGCAGCTGCGGCGCCTGGTGATTGGTGAAGTTGGCCAGTTCCCCGACCTGGCCCGGGCGCTCTACGAGGCCGGTCCGAAGCGGGCCATGACCTCGCTTGCCGAGTTGTTCGAGCAGCTGGGCAAGCGCGGCCTGCTCAGGGTCGACGACCCCTGGACCGCAGCGTCGCATTACAACTGGCTCGTGATGTCGGAGGCGCTGAACGCGGCGATGTTGCTCGGCGACGCGGCCATTCCGCCGAAAGCCCAGCTCGAGCGCTACGCCCGGGACGGCGTGTGCGTCTTCCTCGCGGCCTACGGCGCGTAGCCAGCCGCCCTGTCCTGAGCAGAAACGACGAGGCCCGCAAACTGCGGGCCCTGTCGTCATTCGTCGCGGTAAACCTTCTCGCGGCGCTCGTGCATTTCCTGGGCTTCCAAGGAGAGCGTGGCGATGGGCCGGGCATCAAGGCGGGCGATGCCGATCGGATCGCCAGTCTCCTCGCAGTAGCCGTAGGTCCCGTCCTCGATCCGCTTCAACGCCGCATCGATCTTGCTGATCAACTTGCGCTGCCGGTCGCGGGTCCTCAGTTCGAGCGCCCGATCACTTTCCGATGAGGCCCGGTCGGCCATGTCGGGGTGATTTTGGCTCTCTTCCTGCAGGTTCTCCAGAGTTTCGCGGCTCTCCCGAAGGATTTCCTCTTTCCATCGCTCCAGCTTCTGCCGGAAATACTCCCGCTGGCGCGGGTTCATGAAAGGCTCGTCCTCGGTAGGACGATAATCAAGAACATCCGTCGACATTGTGACTCGATTCCAAAACGCCCCTAGTCCCGCGCCTTATAGTGGCCGCTGGGTACTTCCTGCAAGCATTGAAAAGTTGGTGATCAATATGTGTGCTCCCGGCGCACCGCGGCGTCAGGCCGGGAACAGTCCCCGCTTGGCCAATTCTACCCGCGCTCTCAGCTCGATATCATCGAGAACAGCGTTGAGACCCGGCTCGGCGCGCTCCCGCGCCTGGGACATGACGGCCATGAGCTGGTTGAGGCGCCCCTCCGACATCTGCCCGGCCAGCAGATCCGCCTTCAACCCTTCGAGCGCGTCGATCAACTGCGTTCCCCGCCGGATAAGCTTGCGGCGTTTCTGAAGGGGGTCGTCCACGGCCTGGAGCGCGAGCAACGCGTCTATGGACGTGGTCGGCCCTGCTGCGGCAGTGGGCCGGGCGTCGGAGGCCTGCGCGCCCTCCCCGATCTGGAACGTCCCCGTGGACGACCGCATGGGCGAGCGCCCGGAGACGTTGGAAATCCGCGTATTGCCGTCGATCCGCACCGGACTCACCTGCTCTTGCACCATGGGCAAATTCTGCCGCCATCCGTTAATCAAGGGTTAACCTGCCCGGCAGGACTTGCCGCTCACCACGTGCCTCACGCCGTTTTGCGTCGTTTTCCGATGCAATCTCAACCACTTGCTTCGCCGCCATGCGGTTGGCACGGTTCTCGCTACTCCTCTGGCAAACACGGCGCATGGGGATGCGTCGAACCGGGGACTGCAGATGGCCAAGTTCAACCTCAAGCGCGCACTGCTCGGCATCATTACTGCGGCGGTACTCCTGCCACAGCCGAGCATCAGCTACGCCGCAGCGGCGCGCATCAAGGACATCGTCAACATCGAGGGCGTCCGTGACAACCAGCTGGTCGGTTACGGCCTCGTGGTCGGGCTCAACGGCACGGGCGACGGTCTCAACAACTCGCCCTTCACCAAGCAGAGCCTGCAGGCCATGCTCGAGCGGCTAGGGG
>JAEYZJ010000101.1 GCA_023430705.1 Pseudomonadota bacterium
GCCTGGCAGGCGATCGGACTGTCGCTCGCCTCGATCGTGCTCGGCTGGCTGATCTATGACGCGCTCTGCAAGTCGCCCATCGGCAACTCCACCACGGGCCTGATGCTTGTGCTCTTTGCCGTGCTGGTGGCGATGAGCTGGATCTACACGCAGCTCTTCACCGGCCGCGCGGCGATGCTGCACATGGGCGCGTTCACCGCGACTATCATGGCGGCCAATGTCGCGATGATCATCATCCCCAACCAGAAGATCGTGGTCGCCGACCTGAAGGCCGGCCGTGTGCCGGACGCCAAGTACGGCAAGATCGCCAAGCAGCGCAGCCTTCACAACAACTACCTGACGCTGCCCGTCATCTTCTTCATGCTGTCGAGCCACTACCCGCTGGCCTTCGCCACGCAGTGGAACTGGGTGATCGCCTCGCTGATCTTCCTCGAGGGCGTGCTGATCCGGCACTTCTTCAACACCCGGCATGGCCGCAAGGGCAATCCGACCTGGGTGTGGCCCCTGGTCATCGTCATCTTCATTCTCTGCGCGTGGCTGTCGAGTGGACCGAAGCTGCCGACGGGCGCGGAGAGCATGCCCTCGCCGCAAGCCAGCCTGTCGATGGAGAGCCCCCATTTCCGGGCGGCGTCGGATGCGGTGCAGATGCGGTGTGGCATGTGCCACACGGCCGAGCCCGTCTTTGAAGGGGTGAGCGAGCCCCCCAAGAACGTCATCCTCGACAACGACGTGGCGGTGGCCAACCATGCCGAGCAGATCGCGATGCAGGCCGGCTACTCGCATGCCATGCCACCGGGTAATGTCACGGACATGACCGACGAGGAGCGTGCGATGATCGTCGCCTGGTTCCGAGAGAGCCGTTCGTGAGTCCCGACCCTGTGCGGTCAGCGGCTCTCCGGGTCCTGCGTGGCCGTGTGCTGACCTTTCTCAGCGAGCCGCAGTCGCGGGATGACCACTCCTCATACCGCTACCTCGAGGATGGCGCCGTCGGTATCGAGGCCAGCACCGGCAGGATTGTCTGGGTTCGGGAATGGACTGAGGGCATTGGCGATGCTCACGAGGTAGTCGATCATCGGCCGCACCTCATCATGGCCGGTTTCATCGACCCGCATATCCATTTCCCCCAGATGCAGGTGATCGGTTCGTATGCCGGCGGGCTGCTCGAGTGGCTCAACACCTACACCTTCGTCGAGGAGCAGAAGTTCGGCGACCCGGACCATGCCGCGCGGATCGCGTCACGGTTCTTCGACGAGCTGATCCGGCATGGCACCACGACCGCAGCGGCCTATTGCTCGGTGCATCCCGGCTCGGTCGATGCGTTCTTCTCGGAGGCTGAGAAGCGCAACATGCTGATGGTCGGCGGCAAGGTGATGATGGATCGCAATGCCCCGGCGGGCCTCTGCGATACGCCGCAATCGGGATATGACGACACCAGGGCCGGCATCGCGAAGTGGCATGGCAAGGGCAGGGCGCATTATGCCATCACGCCGCGCTTCGCGATTTCGTCGAGCCACGAGCAGATGGCGATGGCCGAGGCCCTGGCGGCCGAGTTCCCCGATCTCCACATCCAGACCCACGTCAGCGAGAACCTCGCCGAGATCGCGCTGGCGAACGAGCTCTATCCGAACTATGGCGACTATGTCGGCATCTACGAGAAGTTCCATCTGCTCGGGCCCAAGACCCTGCTGGGCCACTGCATTCACCTCAGTCATCGCGAGACCGAGGTGCTGGCCGAGACGCGGTCAGTGGCGGTCTTCTGCCCCACGTCCAACCTGTTCATCGGCTCGGGGCTGTTCGACTACGATCGGCTGCACCAGCACGGCGTGCGCATCGCCACCGCCACCGATGTCGGTGGTGGCACCTCGTACTCGATGCTCAAGACGATGGACGAGGGCTACAAGGTTCTGCAGTTGCGCGGGCAGCGGCTGACCCCGCTGCGCTCGTTCTATCACCTGACGCTGGGCAACGCCCGGGCGATGAGCCTCGAAGGGCGGATCGGGTCGCTGGAGGCCGGCAAGGATGCCGACATCGTGGTGCTGGATTCGGCCGCGACACCGCAGATGAAACTCCGTATGGAGAGGGTGGACTCGCTGGAGCAGGAACTGTTCCTGTTGCAGACCTGTGGCGACGACCGTGCGATCGTAGAGACCTACGTGATGGGCGAGCCGCAGAAGTCCGGACTGGCGGCCTGACGGCCCCGGGATACGTAGAAGGAATACACATGGGTTACGTCGACAAATCCGGCCTCAGGGTCGACCAGCCGCTCGTCGATTTCGTCGAGAAGGAGGCCATTCCGGGCACCGGGCTGGTTCCGGAGCAGTTCTGGAATGGGTTGCGTGACCTTGTCCGCGACTGTGCGCCGAGGAATCGCGAGTTGCTCGCGGTCCGGGATCGCCTGCAAGCCCAGATCGATGACTGGCACCGGTCCAACGGGCCCGTAACCGCCGATCCGTCCGGATATCAGTCGTTTCTCAAGGAGATCGGCTATCTGGTTGACGAGCCGTCCGATTTCACCATCGAGACGGCCGGCCTCGACCCGGAAATCTCGACAATCTGCGGGCCACAGCTGGTCGTGCCCGTGTCGAACGCGCGCTACGCGCTAAATGCCGCAAATGCCCGCTGGGGCAGCCTCTATGACGCCCTCTACGGCACGGACGCGATCTCGCGCGATGGCGATCTTGCGCCTGCCGGGGCATTCAACCCTGCGCGCGGGGCGGCAGTGGTCGCTCGCGCGGCGCAGTTCCTCGATGAAGCCATACCCCTAGCCTCGGGCAGTCACGCCGACGTCACCGGATACCATATCGTCAAGGAAGGCGAGAAGCGGGCCTTCGTTGCCGACACGGCGGCGGGCCGGGTCCAGCTCAGGGAGCCCCTGGCGTTCGTCGGGTACGGCGGAACCGAGGCGCGTGGCGAGCTGGTGTTGCGCCACAATGGCCTTCACATCATCCTCGTCATCGATCCGGCCAGTGCGATCGGCTCGACCCATCCCGCGGGCCTGAGCGACGTCGTCGTGGAAGCGGCGATCACCGCCATCCAGGACTGCGAGGACTCCGTCGCGGCGGTGGATGCCGAGGACAAGGTAGGGGTTTATCGCAACTGGCTTGGCCTGATGAACGGCAAGCTCGAGGACACCTTCGAAAAGGGCGGCAAGCTGGTGACGCGCCGGCTGAACGCCGACCGCGCGTACAAGGACGTAGATGGCCAACCGCTGGTGCTCAAGGGCAGGGCGCTGCTGCTCGTGCGCAATGTCGGCCACCTGATGACGACGAAGGCAGTCCTCGACGTGGACGGGCAGCCGATCGGCGAAGGGCTCATGGACGCCGCGGTGACCGCCCTGTGCGCCATGAGCGACAGGGTCAACTCCGCGACGGGCGCGATCTACGTGGTGAAGCCCAAGATGCACGGGCCCGACGAGGTCCAGTTCGCATGCGATATCTTCGCCGCGGTCGAGACGATGCTGGGGCTCAAGCCACAGACCATCAAGATCGGCATCATGGACGAGGAACGGCGCACTTCCGCCAACCTCCGGGCGGCCATCTTCGCGGCGCGCCAGCGTGTGTTCTTCATCAATACCGGTTTCCTCGATCGCACTGGCGACGAAATCCATACCTCGATGCTGGCCGGTCCGGTGCTGCGCAAGGACGACGTCAAGGCCGAGAAGTGGATCCAGTCCTATGAGGATCGCAACGTCCTCATCGGTCTCGCGGCCGGCTTCTCGGGCAAGGCCCAGATCGGCAAGGGTATGTGGGCGCGGCCCGATGATATGGCGGCGATGCTTGCCAGCAAGGCTGCGCATCCGAACGCCGGCGCCAACACGGCCTGGGTCCCGTCGCCTACTGCGGCCACGCTGCACGCGCTGCACTACCACGAGATCGACGTGTTCGAGGCGCAGAAGCGGCGGCACAACCAGTCCACGCCGGGCCTCGCTGAACTGTTCTCCATGCCGGTGCTCGATCCCTCGACCCTCAGCCGCGAGCAGATCCTCCGCGAGCTCGACAACAACGCGCAGGGTATCCTGGGCTATGTGGTGCGCTGGGTGGATCAGGGTGTGGGCTGCTCCAAGGTTCCCGACATCAACAATGTCGGACTCATGGAAGATCGTGCGACCTGCCGGATCTCCTCGCAGGCGGTTGCCAATTGGCTGAAGCACGGATTGGTCAGCAAGGCGGACGTGCATGCATCGTTCGAAAAGATGGCCGCCGTCGTCGACCAGCAGAACGCCAGCGATCCGCTCTATCACCCGATGGCCCGTCACTTCGACACGTCGATCGCCTACCAGGCCGCACTGGACCTTGCCCTCGAGGGCGCGAGCCAGCCCTCCGGCTATACCGAGCCCATTCTGCACGCGGCGCGTGAAAGGGTGAAATCAACAGCCTGACGATGGGTTGCACTTGTCACGAATTCTTGCGACGCGGCAACCATGTCGCGCGCCCTCCGTTCGTCAACCAGGCCGCGCTCGCGGTCCTCAATGACAAGAACGGTAGGAGTAAGACAATGACACGTACCGCTATTTCGGCACTGGCCCTTGCCGGCGCGATGATGTTCTCCGGCGGCGCAATGGCCCAGACCATGGTCGGCGCCTCCAGTGTATCGGCCGAAGACCTGCCCAAGGTGCAGGCGGCTTGCGACACCCTGGCTGCCAAGAACACGTCCCTGACGACGGAAACGGACGCCGATGTCGCCGAGGAAGGTGTGTCGAGTGACGCCAGTTCGGGTGAGACCGACGCCGGCATCGACGCTGCCACGACCACCAGCATCGACCTGTCGCTGCTGACGCTCGAGGATTGCCAGAAGGCCGGGCTTGTGAAGTAACCTTCACTACCCAAATCATGCAGACGAGCGGGAGCGGTCCGAACCGCTCCCGCCTTCATTTCAGGAGAAGCATAGCGTTGAAACAGATCACACTCTTATTGGTTGCCGCCATGCTGGCGTCACCCGCCGTGGCGCAGTCCAGCATCAAGGGCATCGACCTTTCGCCGGAAGAGGCCGGGCTGGTGCAACGCCAGTGCAACGCTCTCGCGGCGCGGGCAAACCGCTCGCTGGCTGCAGATGACCCCGAGCCGCCGCCGCCGGGCGCGGTCGTATCCGATCCCGCAGGCTTCTGGGCCAGCGGCGCTGATGCGATGGACGAGGCGCTGACCCGGATCAATCTCGGCTCGATCACACTGCGCGACTGCCGGAGGGCGGGTTTCCACTAACCCTGTCGCCGGTCCAGTTCGACTGCCGGCAGGTAGATCGCGCTCGGCCGCGCGGGATCGTGGAAAATCTCGATGTCCGCTGCCAGGAGTGTGGTTGCCTCCCCCAGGGGCTCGTCCGTGCCCGTGTTGCGTGCATAGCGAGGGTGCGCACCACTCGCCACCACCACGCGCAGGCGATGCTGGCGCCCGAATGTGTGTGCCGCGGCGTGCATCCGGAAGTTGAGCTTCCAGATGTCGTCCGGGACCGCCGGGTCACCTGATGTCTTGCGCAGGAAACCGTCGCATACGTTCGTCGAGACGCCCTTTTCGTCGACGTCCGAAAGGCGCACGAAGAAGTCCGTGTTCGGCAGGGTGGAGCGTGCGTAGAGCACGATGCGCACCTGGCCGAGGATCGTGACCGGATTGAACAGCGGCTCCGAGCTGTAGACGAGCAGGTCCTCGCGGCTCTCGAGTGGGGATTGCTCCACCGGGCCCGCGCCTTGAAAGGCGAACATGGCGCCGCCAAGGGCCGGCGTCGGCTGACGCGGATCGTAAGTGTAGCTATCCGGAGGCGAGGACCGAACCGGCCGCTGCGACAGCACGGCGCCCGGATGCAGGTGCCAGAGCTGGCTCTCGGGCTCGAGGGGCGGATAGACATCGAAGTCCCGCCAGGCATTTTCACCCGAGATCCACAGGCGCACGGGCTTGGCTGGCAGTGAAGAAGGATCGTCGAGCAGCTTGGCGTCCATCCAGGCGAGCGTCTGCCGCATGCTCTCCATCTGGAGATCGGGACTGACATGCGTCCACGGCCCGATGATGAGGTTCGGGGTCTGGCCGGCGTCGACGAGGGTGCGGTAGTCGCGCAGCAACTGGTCGAGCATGAAGTCGTACCAGCCGGAGGTGAAGCTGACCGGTGGCGTCCGCGCACTGAGGCGATGCGTATGGTCGAGCGGGCGCCAGAATGCGTCGTTGCCGATGGCTTCGTCCATCCAGCGTCGCCAGAACGGCACGATACGACCACTGACGCGCTTGTCCGCATCGCGGAGCGGCAGCTTCATCGTCGCCCGTAGCGTCGCGCGCTCGATACCTCCTGTGAACATGCGACGGGCGGTACGCATCTGGTTGCCCTTGAGACCTTCCACGGTCTGGATCCAGCTCAGCCACAGACCCACCGCGAGCCCGCCGCCCGGGAAAACGATGGAGCGGAACTCCGCGCTCGCGACCTTGATGGCCATGGCCGACGTGCGGGGCAGGGCATCGCAGATCGCCCACTGCGCGTAGCCGAGGTAACTCGGTCCCGTGGTGCCGAGCCTGCCGTCGAACCAGGGCTGGGCCTTGATCCACTCGATGGTGGCGAGGCCGTCGTCGCGTTCGTGCCCGAAGGGGTCGAACTCGCCGCTGGACTTGTCGGTCCCCCGGCAGGCCTGGAGGACCACGTTGTAGCCGCGCTCGGCATATATCTCGCCAACCGTGGCGAAGCCCGAGAGCCCGTAGGGCTCACGCATCAGGATGGTAGGGTGGGGGCCGGGCATCCGCGGGGCGAAGTGCTCTGTCGCGAGCAATATGCCGTCGGGCGTAGCCACCCGAATCCCCCGGGTGCGGACAATGCCGCACTTGCGCTTCGGCAGCTTGTAGAGGTTGGCGAGGAAACGGCTCGCGATGCTCATGTGGCGAAGCGGCTCCTCTCAAAGTCCGCAATGGGAGGCAGACGCGCAGACACCCTCGTCGCGATCGGAATCCGCATCGTGCAGCGTCCGATGTTCCCTCGCTCGCGGTCAAGGGCCGCCGGAACCCCGCGTGGCATCAGGCGTTGCTTTTCCTCGATTGTCCTTACCGGAGTGGCACCATGCGAACCTACGACCCGCACAAGTCGACGAGCGAGGTCCGCCAGGGCAGCCGTCGCCTTCTCAATCTGCGCGTGCTGATCTGGTCGACGATGGCGGTCATCGTGGCCTTCGCGCTGGTGTACGCGTACTTCTTCGTCTTCGCTTCCCCACCGCCCAACACCACGACCGGCGTGTAGGCTGCCATGGTCCGACTGAAGCGCGTCGGGCGCGATCACCTCACGATCCGTCGCGTCCGGCACGGGCGCAGCTTCGGACTTCGCGACGCCGAAGGCGGCAAGGTCACCGACCCGGACATCTATGAGCGCGTACGGGCGCTGGGCATCCCGCCGGCATGGACCGATGTGCGCATCGCAATGGCGCCCAACGCCCACATCCAGGCGGTCGGCACCGATGCCGCGGGGCGGTTGCAGTACATCTACCATGCCGACTGGGAGGCCCGCCGCACCCTGCAAAAGCAGGTGCAACTCACCAGCCTGACGGAAGCGCTGCCCCGCATCCGGCGGCGCGTAAGGGACGACCTGCTGGAGCCGGCTGGCAGCAAGCGGCTGGCCCTCGCGCTCGGCGTGGCCATGATCGATCGAACTGCCATGCGGGTGGGGCGCGAACGCTATCTAGACGCCCGCGGCACCCGTGGCGCAGGGACCCTCTACAGCCGCGACGTGTCGGTGTCCGACGACATGGTGACGACCCGCTTTCCGGCCAAGAGCGGCAAGCTCGCGCATTATCAGGTGCGCGACAGGATGCTAGCGGAGGCAGTGCGCAAGGTGAAGACGATCCCTGGCAAACGGCTGCTGATGTATCGCGGCGACGATGGGACCGCACGGCCCATCCGCACCGACGACATCAACCGTTACCTGCGGGAGATCGGAGGAGCACCGGTCAGGGCGAAGGACTTCCGCACCCTCCACGCCAGTGCGCTGGCGGCCGAATCTCTCGCACGGCTTGAGCCGGCGGAGAGCGCGTCCGGCCGCAAGCGGCAGATGGCCACCGTTACCAGGCAGGTGGCGGCGTTCCTGCAGAATACACCCGCGATCTGCCGGGCCAGCTATGTCGCGCCCTGCCTCTACTCCCTGTTCGACAAGGGCAGGCTGGGCGAGATCTGGAGCCTGGGCGGCGCCGGCGCCAATGGTGTGCGGCAGCGCGAGGTGCGGCTTGCCGCCGTGCTTGCCGCCGTCGAGTGAGACCGTGCTGCAAGAGCCTGCTGTCGCTCGAACTACGCCACCTCGGACTCGTCGGCGGGGCTGCGCTCCGCGTCTGCCAGCAGCGCCGCCATGTCGCCGACCCGAAGTGGCGGCGAGAACAGATAGCCTTGGAAGGTATTGCAGCCCATGCCGGCGAGGATGCGGTACTGCTCCTGCGTTTCGACGCCCTCGGCCGTGACCTCAATATCGAGTGCGTGGGCCAGGGTCACCATCGCCTGCACGATCGCCTCGGTCCCGTCGCCGGTGCCGAGCTGGCTTACGAAGGAGCGGTCGATCTTGATGCGGTCGACCGGGTAGCGCTTGAGGTAATTGAGCGAGGAGTAGCCGGTGCCGAAATCGTCGAGCGCGATACGGATGCCGGCTTCGCGGAAGCTGCGGATCGCGTCGAGCGCCACCGACCCGTCGTCGAGCAGGATGCTCTCGGTGATCTCCATTTCGAGGTCGGATGGCGCCATGCCGGTCTCGAGCAGTATGTCGAATACGCGCTCGGCAAAGGTGGGATTGCGCAGCTGCGCCGGCGAGATGTTGACCGCGACGGTACGCCCCGGCCAGCGCGCTCCGAACTGGGTGGCGCGGCGCAGGATGAACTCGCCGAGGGGCTCGATAAGTCCGGTGCTTTCGGCGACCGCGATGAACCGGGTCGGTGGGATGTTGCCCAGACGCGGATGGCCCCAGCGCATCAGCGCCTCGGCGCCGACGATGGTGCTCCTGCTGTGGTCGCAGAGGGGCTGGAAGGCAACCCAGAGCTGGCCCGGCGCGCGCAACGCCTCGCGCAGCTCGGCCTCGATGATATGGCGGCCCTGGACGAGCTCATCCATCGTCTCCTCATAGACGGCGGCCCGATTGCGCCCCGCCGACTTCGCCTCGTAGAGCGCGATGTCGGCCTTGCGGCTCAACTCACTGCTGTCGCGCTCCGATGCGCCGGCAATGACGATGCCGATGGATACGCCCACGAACGCCTCGGCACCCTGCACGCGAAAGGGGCGGGCGATCGCCTCGACGATGCGGTCGGCGAGCGCCGACACCCCGACCGAGCCGGAGTAGCAGTAATGGAGGATGGCGAACTCGTCGCCGCCTAGGCGGGCCAGTACGTCGCCCGGTTCGACGAGCTGGCGCAGGCGATCGCCCACGGCGCGGATCAGCTCGTCGCCGGCGTGGTGTCCCAGGGTGTCGTTGACCTGCTTGAAGCGGTCGAGGTCCAGCATCAGGAGAGCCAGCGGCGCGTCGCGCAGGCCCTGGGTGTCCAGCCTGGCGTCGAGCTCGCGGTCAAAGCTCAGTCGGTTGGGCAGTCCGGTTAGGGGGTCCTGGTTGGCCAGCCGTTCGGCGTCTCGCCGCTCATGCTCGAGGGCGTCGAGGGCGCGGCGAAGCCGCAGAATGAGCAGCGCCATCAGAAGCGCGACGACAGCGATGGCAAGGCCCATGACGGGGGCGGTGCGCACCAGCAGGTCGTTGCCGGGCCGGTAAGGCTCCCATTCGAAGAAGGCGACCAGGCGGCCGTATCGGCCCTGGATGCCGAAGCTCGCGTGGGCAGGGCTCGACGCCTTCACCGTTGTGAAGCGGCCTTGCTCGGTCATGTTGTCGTCGTTCAGCCGTTCCCTCAGACGTGCCTCGTGGATGATGGAAACGAGCAGGGCCTCGCGCCCCGCGCGCTGGGCAATGTTGCCGCTATCGGAGACGATGGGGGTAATGCTGACAATGGCGGGCACAGCGTCGATCAGCACATAATCGGCAATGCCCGCAGGGGCATCGACATAGCCTGCCGAGATCGAAGAGCGCAGTTCGTCGAGCAGGGGCTGGAGGAGGGGACGATGCTTTTCGAAAGCGTCGGATTCTGCGGTCCGGCCGCTGATCGCCGCATATACCGTCTTGTCCTCGTTGGAGAGGATGTAGCTCTCGTCGTGACCGAAGTAGTCATACATCCAGCGGCCGATATTTGCCCGGAGCCAGACCTGGTCGCGGCTGCGGACGGCACTCAGGGCTTCGTCCCAACTGGTTACGCTCTTCTGCTCGTTCGGGACGATCTCGAGCTGGGAACGCACCGCGGCCCTGACGCGCTGTGTCTGGCGCTGCAGTGCGTCTGCATCGATTTCTCCGGCCGACCATAGCAGAAAGCCGCCGAATACCACCGCGGCCGAGGCGAATACGCCCACGAACGTGGCCAGAACCAGCATGGAGACTGTTCTACGGGACTTCATGCGGGCGGACATCTGGCCAGTGTTCAGAAGCAGGGCTTCCACTGTCCCGCAGAGACTTTTCGAACTCGTTACTGAGCCGAATACAGAGGCCGGGGCTAGGCGTTATCCTTGAAAAGAACTTCGCGGTCCTGGGTGAAGTTGGCGAGCAGCGGCAGCGAGGCGCCGCCCATGGCCCTGGCGGCGTTGCCAATGCTGCCGGGCAGCAGCCGGAAGGGCGACAGGCCCTGCTTGTTGATCCCAGCAATCGCCGCCTCGGTGCGCGCGATGATCGCGGATCGCACGTGAGTGGGGAAAGCTCCGTC
The DNA here is from genome assembly GCA_023430705.1 of Pseudomonadota bacterium. Lineage (GTDB taxonomy): Bacteria > Pseudomonadota > Alphaproteobacteria > Rhizobiales > Devosiaceae > Devosia_A. The sequence continues at coordinate 10,724 of JAEYZJ010000101.1, forward strand.
GATAAGCACGGTATCGACATCGATCACCGCGATGCCCGCGACAATCGCATAGGAGAGGCTCTCGGCGACCTCATCGATCCAGTCGTCGAGCATGCTCCCCAGGTCATCACCCCAGTCGTCGGGCGACTGCCACAGCACTTCGGGACTGCGGCCCGCCGCCAGCAGCTTGCGCTCGAGGGTGTAGATGGAGGCGACGTTCATCAGTTGCGTCGTCCGCCCCGACTGGGTGCTGCCGCGCGGTGCCAGTGCCGGCATGGAGCCGAGAGCGCCGGCATTCTGGGTGCGGCCGGGAAAGAGATGGCCGTCGAGCACGAGGCCGCCGCCGATGAAGGATCCGATATAGACGTAGAGATAGTCGGCATGCTCGCTGCCGCTGCCGAACATGAGTTCGGCCGCGCAGGCCGCAGTGATGTCGTTGGCGAAATAGACCGGCCAGGTGCAGAGTTCGGCGATCATGCGCCGCACATCGACCTGTCGCCACGCGTCGATCTCCGCCTTGGGGGCGCCGATCTCCTCGTGCCAGGTCCACATCTCGTAGGGCGCCGCGATCCCGACGCCGGCGATGCGGGCCACCAGCCGCGATGGGAGATCCGCGACGAGGTTCTCGAAGCCTTCGCGGGCGAAGCGGCGGATTCCCTCGGGGGTCGGGTATGGGTACGTCTTGTGCACCAGCTTCAGGATTTCACCGGTGAAGTTGATGAGGTAGAGGTCGACGCTGCGCCGGCCGATCTTCAGGCCGAAGCTGAGCGCACCTTCGGGGTTCAGCGAGTAGGGCACGAGAGGTTGGCCCACCTTGCCGCGGAGCGGGTTCCCCCGCAGCAGCAGACCGTCGGCTTCCAGCGCGTTGGTGATGATCGAGATGGTCTGAGGCGACAGCCCCGTCATGCGGGCGATGTCGGCTTTGGGCAGGTCGCGATGGCGCCGGATGAGCGACAGCACGAGCCGCTCGTTGTAAAGGCGCACGCCCGTCTGGTTGGTGCCGCGACTGGCAGCCCCAAACCTCGCCTTCGCGTCTCTGGCTCCAGTGCGGGTCGCCACTCCTCCCGATCTCCCTGCGACTGTATCCGTTGACAATTCTCAACCGCTCCGCGTCATGGCAGAAAAGCCACGTCGGCGGCAAAATTGCAATCGATTACATAGAGTTCGCATGCCCTCCCGAACGAAAGGATTATCCCCTGAGCGCTTACTGTCAATTAATAAATCAACTGGACTAATTTATTGACAGGGCCGCGACCATGCGCTGATATCCGTTTTGGCCGGGGCCAACGGCAAGTGCGCCTCGCCGTCGCCGCCCACCCGTTCCTGCCCGAGCCAACCGGGGATGGGGGAGGGTGCTCAACATGGGAGGTGTTCATGGGAAGACTCGGATTTCTGAAGACTGCCTTTGCGGGCGCGCTGGTAGCCGCCGCGATGGCCGGCTCGGCTTACGCGCAGGACGTCACCGTCGGTCTCATCACCAAGACCGAAACCAACCCGTTCTTCGTGAAGATGCGCGAGGGCGCCGAGGCGAAAGCCAAGGAGCTCGGCGTCAACCTGATCACGGCGGCCGGCAAGTTCGACGGCGATAACGACGCCCAGGTGGCCGCCATCGAAAACCTGATCTCGGCCGGGGCGAAGGGCTTCGCCATAGTGCCTTCCGACTCCAAGGCGATCGTGCCCACCATCCAGAAGGCCAAGGACGCAGGGCTGATGGTGATCGTGCTCGATACCCCGCTCGATCCGATGGACGCCGCGACAGCGACCTTTGCAACGGACAACCGGAAGGCGGGCGAACTGATCGGAAAGTGGGCTGCGGGGACGCTGGGCGACAAGGCCAAGGACGCCTCGATCGTGTTCCTGGATCTCGCCACGAACCAGCCGACCGTCGACTACCTTCGCGACCAGGGCTTCATGGCCGGCTTCGGCATCGACGTGAAGGATCCCGACAAGTACGGCGACGAGGACGATCCGCGCATCTGCACGCACGAGATCAGCCAGGGCGACCAGGAAAAGGGGCGTACCGCGATGGAGAACGCCCTGCAGAAATGCCCGAACGTCAACGTGGTCTATACGATCAACGAGCCTGCCGCGGCGGGCGCATGGGAGGCGCTCAAGGCCGTCGGCAAGGACGACGGTTCGGTGCTGATCGTCTCGGTCGATGGCGGCTGCCCGGGCGTCGCGAACGTCAAGGCCGGCGTCATCGGCGCGACCTCGCAGCAGTATCCGCTGAAGATGGCCTCGATGGCGCTCGAGGCGATCGCTTCGGGGAAGCTGCCGGAGATCGACCCCGCCGTCGGCTTCCTCGACACAGGTGCGACGCTGGTGACGGACAAGCCCGTCGAGGGCGTCGAGTCGATCGACACGACCGAGGGCGCGGAGCTCTGCTGGGGCTGATCGTCTTCGTAAACACAAGCTCCCGCGTCACGCGCGGGGGCTTCAACGGCATCCGTCCTTAGGGGAGAGAGGACACGATGAGCGACGATGCGGCCGGCTCGGCAGCCGCTGAAAGCGGCCTGCAGAACAAAGCCTCGGAGGTGGTCAGCTTCGACGAGGACCGCAAGGGTGTCCTGCGCACCATCCAGGGGATCCTGCACGAGTATCCCACGCTTATCCCGCTGATCGTGCTGGTCGCGGGCACGGTGATCTTCGCGATCGCCGCGCCGGGCAAGTTCCTGTCGCCGCTCAACCTCTCGGTCGTCCTGCAGCAGGTGACGATCGTCGCGATCCTGGGCATGGCCCAGACCCTCATCATCCTCACCGCCGGAATCGACCTCAGCGTCGGTCTGATCATGATCCTCTGTTCGGTGATCATGGGCCGAACCGCAGTCTACTACGGCGTACCGGTCTGGATCGCCTTTCCGCTGGGCCTGCTCGCCGGCTTCGCCTGTGGCATGCTCAACGGGCTGCTGGTGACCATGCTCCGCCTGCCACCCTTCATCGTGACGCTGGGCACGTGGAGCATTTTCGGCGCTCTCAACACCTTCTATTCCAACAGCGAAACCATCCGCTCGCAGGACATGGAGGCGGCGGCGCCGTTCCTGCTCTGGCTCGGAAAACTGTTCAAGCTCTACGATATAGGCCTGTTCTTCGGGCTGGACCTGCCGTGGTTGCGAGGGTGGGTGGTGACCTACGGCTCGGTGCTGATGATCGTCCTCGCCATCATCCTCAGCTACATCCTGGGCCGAACTGCCTTCGGGCGCCATGTCTACGCGACCGGCGACGATCCCGATGCGGCGCGGCTGTCGGGCATCAACACCAGCAGGGTGCTGCTCGCCGTCTATGCGCTCGCGGGGTTCATCTGCGCCATCGCCGCCTGGGTCCTCATCGGTCGTATCGGCGGGGTCAGCCCACAGGCCGGGCAGACCGCCAACCTCGACTCGATCACCGCCGTGGTGATCGGGGGAACCAGCCTTTTCGGCGGGCGCGGATCCATCATCGGCACGCTGTTCGGGGCCCTGATCGTGGGCGTCTTCCGAAACGGCCTCGCCCTTTCCGGGCTGGCGCTCCTCTGGCAGGACTTCGCGGTCGGCGTGCTGATCATCGTCGCCGTCACCATCGATCAGTGGATCAGGAAGATTTCGGCATGAGCGACAACGAGGTCCGGCCGCCGGGGCCGGGGAGTGCCGACGATATCGTCCTCGAGGGCAGGGGGCTCTACAAGCGCTACGGCCGCGTCGTGGCGCTCGACAATGCCGACTTCGACCTGCGTCGCAACGAGATACTCGCGGTCATCGGCGACAATGGCGCGGGCAAGTCCACCCTGATCAAGGCGCTTTGCGGCGCGGTCATCCCTGATAGCGGCCAGATTCTCCTCGACGGGCAACCGGTGCATTTCCGCTCGCCCATGGATGCGCGCAATGCCGGCATCGAGACGGTCTATCAGAACCTCGCGCTTTCTCCCGCGCTCTCGATCGCCGACAACATGTTCCTCGGGCGCGAGCTCCGCAAACCCGGCTGGACCGGCAGCATCCTGCGCCGGCTCGATCGCAGCGGCATGGCCAGGATCGCGCGCGACAGGCTCAGCGAGCTGGGCCTGCTGACCATCCAGAACATCCACCAATCGGTTGAGACCCTGTCAGGTGGCCAGCGGCAGGGCGTGGCTGTGGCCCGGGCCGCCGCGTTCGGCTCGCGGGTCGTCATCATGGACGAGCCGACCGCGGCGCTCGGGGTCAAGGAAAGCCGGCGGGTGCTGGAGTTGATGCTCGACGTGAAGAAGCGCGGCTTGCCCATCGTGCTCATCTCGCACAACATGCCGCATGTGTTCGAGGTGGCTGACCGGATCCACATCCACCGGCTCGGCAAACGCATCGCGATCATCAATCCAAAGGAATATTCGATGTCGGATGCCGTGGCGATCATGACGGGTGCGATGAAGCCCCCGGAGAAGGGCGCCACCGGTCCGACGCATCACTATCAGGTCGGCGAGGAAGTCTCTCAGGTCCAATGACGAAGATGCGCGCTCTCGTGCTCGAAAAGCAGCACGAACTGAAACTCCGGGAAATCGACCTGCCGATGGACGTCGGCCCGGGCATGGTCAAGATCAAGCTCCATACGGTGGGCGTGTGCGGGTCCGATGTCCACTACTACACGCACGGACGCATCGGCCCCTTCATCGTCAACGAGCCTATGGTGCTCGGGCATGAAGCCGCCGGCACGATCGTTGAAGTCGGGCAAGGGGTCATCAACCTCAAGGTCGGCGACCGCGTCTGCATGGAACCGGGCGTGCCCGATCCGAACAGCAAGGCGTCCCGTTTGGGCATGTACAATATCGATCCGGCCGTGACCTTCTGGGCCACGCCGCCGATCCACGGCGTGCTGACGCCGTTCGTCGTGCATCCGGCCAACTACACCTTCAAGCTGCCGGATAATGTGAGCTTTGCCGAAGGGGCGATGGTCGAGCCCTTCGCCGTGGGCATGCAGGCGGCGACCAAGGCCAGGATCACGCCGGGCGACACGGCCATCGTCATGGGCGCGGGACCGATCGGCACGATGG
>JAEYZJ010000199.1 GCA_023430705.1 Pseudomonadota bacterium
GGTCGTCGCTGCACCCCGAGTTCAGCTACTTGCCGCGCAAGTTCAAGATCGCGATGACGGGGGCGACGGCGGACCGCGCCGCCATCCGCTTCCACGACATCGGCCTGCAGGCGACGGCCAACCAGTCGGGCGAGATCGGCTGGCAGGTCTGGGTCGGCGGTGGCCTTGGCCGTACGCCCATGATCGGCAAGATGATCAACGGCTTCGTGCCGCACGAGCACCTGCTCGCCTACCTCGAAAGTATCCTGCGCGTGTACAACCGGTATGGCCGCCGGGACAACAAGTACAAGGCGCGCATCAAGATCCTCGTCCACGAGGAGGGCCTCGACTCGATCAGGGAACAGGTCGAGGAGGAGTTCTCCCATGTGAAGGGTGGCGTGCTGACCCTGCCGCAGGAGGAACTCAACCGCATCACCCGCTACTTCGCCCAGCCGGACTACGAACTGGTCAACCAGACCACCGTCGACGTGGCAAGGGAGAAGATCGTCAATCCGTCGTACGGCCGCTGGCTCGAGCGCAATCTCAACGCACACCGCCAGCCAGGCTATGTGTCGGTCACCATTTCGCTCAAGCCGGTCGGCGGCGCCCCCGGCGATGCCACCGACAGCCAGATGGAGGTAATCGCGGACCTCGCCGAGCGCTACTCGTTCGACGAGCTGCGCGTCAGCCACGAACAGAATATCGTGCTGCCCCACATCAGGGTCAGCGACCTGCCGGCAGTCCATGCGACGCTGGTGGAGAACGGCCTCGCCGAGGGCAATGCCGGCCAGATCACCGACATTATCTGCTGCCCCGGCCTCGATTTCTGCGCGCTGGCCAATGCCCGTTCGATACCGCTTGCCCAGGAACTGACCCGCAAGTTCCAGAGCCCGGAACGGCAGGCCGAGATTGGCGATCTCAAGATCAAGATTTCCGGCTGCATCAACGCGTGCGGTCACCACCATGTCGGCCACATCGGCATCCTCGGCGTCGAGAAGAAGGGCACCGAGCTTTACCAGATCACGGTGGGGGGCGACGCCACCGAGAATGCCGCGATCGGCGACATCCTCGGGCACGGCTTTGTCGCCGACGATGTGCCCAATGCCATTGAACGCCTAGTAGACACCTACATCACCAGGCGCACTGGAGCCGACGAGAGCTTTATCGCCGCCTATCGGCGTCTCGGCAAGGAGCCGTTCAAGGAGGCCCTGTACGGCAATGCTTGACCTCGCGTCCTCGCCTGTCCGTCAGCATAAGCCCGACAAGCTGCGCCAGCTCGGCATCATGTCCCTCAACGGCATGTTCGACGAGATGGACGGGGTGGGCGTGCTGCGACAGGCGGTGACCGAGCTGCTGCCGAACGACATCGCCATCGTGTCCTCGTTCGGGGCGGACTCGGTGGTGCTCCTGCACATGGTCTCGGAGGTCGACAAGACTCTGCCCGTCTATTTCCTGGAAACCGGCAAGCACTTTCCGGAGACGCTCGCCTATGTCGAGAGCCTGAAACAGGAACTTGGACTGACCAACGTCATCGCCCTCCATCCCGACAGCAAGGACGTCCAGCGTTTCGATCCGAGCGGCGACCTGTGGGAGAGCGACCCGGACTCCTGCTGCCACATCCGCAAGACCGAACCGCTCGATGCGGTGGTGAGCGGCTTCGGTGGCTGGGTCACCGGACGCAAGCGCTTCCAGACCGCCGAACGTGGCGTGCTACCCCACTTCGAGCTGACAAGCGACGACCGCATCAAGGTCAATCCGCTCGCCTACTTCTCCGACTCCGATATCACGACCTACAAGCTCAAGTATGGGTTGCCGGAGCATCCGCTCTATTCTAAGGGCTACAGGTCCATCGGTTGCGCTCCCTGCACGAGCGTGGTGACCGAGGGCGAGGACCCGCGTGCCGGCCGCTGGCGCGGGCTCAACAAGAAGGAGTGCGGCATTCACTTCGATTTCAACGGAGCCATTGCCAAGCCCATGGCCGCTCAGGACCTGAACCTCTGGAAAGACGGCGCGTTCATCGCCGACCCCTTCTGCCCATGGGCCGAGGGCGATGATCCGGCGACCGTGCGCTACACGCACGTCCCGTTGCCTGTTTTCATCGAGAACCGCGAGACAGTGCTTGCCAATCCGCATCCGCTCGGCCTGCTGGTTTCGCCGGGGGACCGGGTTGAGGATGTCGCGGCCGATCTCGGACGCTTCGCCTCGATCGCCATCCACTTCCCGGCCTTTACCGATGGCCGGGGATATTCGTCGGCCCGGCTCCTTGTCGAGCGCTACAACTACCAGGGCGAGTTGCGGGCGGTCGGCGACGTGCTTCACGACCAGGTTTCGCACATGTACCGCTGCGGCATCACCGCGCTGGTAGTGAACCACGAGCCGACGAGGAGGGCACTGTCCGAGGGCAGGCTGGCCACCGTCGAACTGTTCTACCAGCCGGTCGGCAAGACGGAGATTCCGGTCGGCACCCGGCCGTTCCTCCGCCGCCGCGCGACGGAGATCGCCTGAACAACAACCTTCCGGCGGGTCCATGACGGGCTCGCCCTTCGCCCGCGCCTAGCGTGACAGGCGGCGCGCACTTGAGACCGGAGGGCCGTCATGCCTTCCTGCACGCGAGAACTGAATGTCGAACGAAATCGTCACTGATGTGGTCATCATCGGCGCAGGCCCGGTCGGTCTGTTCGCCGTGTTCGAGCTCGGACTGCTCGATATCAAGTGCCACCTGATCGATATCCTCGACCGGCCCGGCGGCCAGTGCGCGGAACTCTACCCGGAAAAGCCGATCTACGACATTCCCGGGTTCCCGATGATTACGGGCCAGGGTCTCACGGACAACCTCCTGCAGCAGATCGCCCCCTTCGGGCCCGAGTTCCACTACAACCGCATGGTCAACACGCTCGAGAAGCTGGAGGACGGCACCTTCCGGCTGACCACCGACGCCGACGAGACGTTCCTGTGCAAGGTGGTCGTGATCGCGGCCGGCGGTGGTTCGTTCCAGCCCAAGCGCCCACCTGTCGAGGGCATCGAGGAATACGAGAACAAGTCGGTCTTCTACGCCGTCCGCAAGATGGACGATTTCCGCGACCAGGACGTGGTGATCGTCGGGGGTGGCGACAGCGCCCTCGACTGGACGCTGAACCTCCAGCCCATCGTCCGCTCCCTTACTCTTGTCCATCGCCGCGACGCCTTCAAGGCAGCGCCGGCTTCGGTGAACAAGATGAAGGAGTTGGTCATGGAGGGGAAGATCAACTTCCTCCTCGGCCAGATCAGAAAGCTAGAGGGTGAGGACGGCCAGATCGACCACGTCCACATCACGATGGATTCGGGTGATCTCCCCATTCCGGCGACCCGGCTGCTGCCGTTCTTTGGCCTCACCATGAAGCTGGGCCCCGTGGCCGACTGGGGCCTGGAGCTCAACGACAACCTCATCGTGGTCGATACAGAGAAGTTCGAAAGCTCGGTCCCCGGCGTGTTCGCAATCGGCGACATCAACCACTATCCCGGCAAGCTGAAGCTCATCCTGTCGGGCTTCCACGAGGCCGCCCTGATGGCGCAGGCCGCCAAAGCAATCGTGTCGCCGGGCGAGCGCGTGGTCTTCCAGTACACCACAAGCTCGACCAAGCTGCAGAAGAAGCTGGGCGTGGCGTAACGGGCGGCTCTGACCGATGAAGATCCACGTAATCGATCAGGCTGGCGTCGAACATGAGCTCGAAGGGCTCGATGGGTGGCGCGCGATGGAAGTGATCCGCGACTGGGGCCTGAATATCAAAGGAGAGTGCGGTGGCGCCTGCTCCTGCGCGACCTGCCACGTCTATGTCGAGGACGGCTGGTTTGAAAAGCTCCCTCCGCCAAGCGATGACGAGGAGGATCTCCTCTATTCGACACTCGACAAGAAGCCTAACAGCCGCCTGAGTTGCCAGATCCTGCTGTCGGAAGAGCTGGATGGCATGAAGCTCACGCTCGCCCAGAGCGCGGCAAAGGACGCCGCAGCAGCCTGAGGCTATTCTGCGGTGGCGACCTCGGCCGGGGCGCGAACGCTTTCCTCAAGAAGGCTACCGTAGACCCAGCCTTCGCGACCGGACTCATCGGTGACCTTCACCCAGCCCCGGACGTTGTCGCTGACGTTCACCCAGCTACCATGCTGGAGCGTGAACACCTGCGGAAAGCTCTTCTTGGGTCCGCTGCGCACGTTGGCACCGCTCGCGATCACCTGATGGGTATATGTAGCCCTTGGCG
>JAEYZJ010000241.1 GCA_023430705.1 Pseudomonadota bacterium
GGTACATCCTGCTCGGCGGCGGGGCGGCGGCACTCCTTGCGGCGATCGCCGTGGGCACCGAGGAGGGTACGCGGGGCTTTGCCATCGTGCTCGTGATCGCGGTCGTCGTTCTCTACGGGCTCGACGAGTTCCTAGGCCGGCGGGCACGGGAGCCGCTGGTTGCCCGCGGGATCGACGTCGAGCGGCTGCGGGTCGAGTAGGCCCTAGAGCCGGCGCATCTTGCCGAAAACGAACACGACGATGCCGGCGAGGATCAGCAGGACCGGCGCGAGGAAAAGCACGCTGACCACGAGGCTGTCGGCTTCCAGCTTCATGAACTGGCGCAACTCGTTGAGGCCGAGACGCTCGAGAAAGAAGATGCCGATGCCAAGGCCGGAGAGCGTCGCGGCAAGCTTGATGTAGGGCTTGGAGTTGTTCGCGGGAGGGGCAGGCATCGTTTTCACCGTATGCGTGGCGTCGGGGAACTAGTTAGTCCCCCTGCGCATCGTCCTGCAAGCCGGATCAGTCACCGAAACACACCGATGCGTTCCGTCCGCCCCAGCAGAACTCGCTGCCGTAGTAGGGGCGATAGGGACGGTGCGGACGATACCAGTTGCGCGGGCGCTCGATGTAGAAATCATCGTCGTAGCGGTAGCCGCCCCCGCCGTAGCGGTAGTCGCCACCATCGTAGCGGTCGCGGGTGAGGTAGCTGGCGCTGACCCAGCCATCCGGGCCGCTTTTCGAAATCATGCACCACGAGCCGCGACAGTACTCGACTTCGACGCGCTGGCCGGGGCGCAGCACGTCGACCACGGGGTAGCCGGTGCCGTCGCCCGCGCGGACGTTGACGGTGGACGAGGCATAGGCGGAGGCCGCGACCGCGGCAGAGGCGCCGAGCGCCAGGGCGAAGACCGCGCCGGCGGCACCCAGGACGAGACGATGAAGGAACATGAGGAGGTCCTTTCAGGAGCGAGAATCTGTCCCCCGAACGTCGAAAGCCTGCGCCGGGTTTCCTGAATGCGAAATGAACGAAACCCCGCCGCGAGCGCGGCGAGGTCCCCCCGGAACTGTAGTGACGAGCCCGCCCTAGAACTGGGTGCCGAGGCAGAACTGGGCGTTCTTGCCGTCGACGCAGAACGAGCTGCCGAAACCGGGCTTGACCGGATGGCCGGGCTTGACGGGGTAGTAGTCGTCGTCATCGTAGTCGATATCGAGCACGTTGGCGCGGACCCAGCCGTCGGGACCCTTGAGCTGCACCTTGTACCAGTTCTTCCACTGACCGAGGACCTTGACCTGCTGGCCCTGCTTCACCCAGTTGACGGTGGGCGCGCCGTTATAGTGGTCATCGCGGACCTTGGAGGTCTGGTCGACATATGCCCAGGTGGCGGCCATCGATGCCCCGGCGGTGGCAAACACGACGGCGGTTGCGAGGGCCACGGTCTTGAGAGTGCGGGAGAACATTGGATTGGAGTCCTTGGTTTTCACTGGGGCATCTCTGCCATGTCCGAAACCGTACAGACCGGCGGCTGAACGGCAGCTGAACCGGGCATTTAGCTGGTGTTGGCGCACACCATGAGGCGGCAAGCGAACGCCCCCGGAGCGTAGTCCGGGGGCGCGGTGCGTTGCGGGCGGTCGAGGATCAGTAGCCGCCGGAGAGGCAGAACGAGGCATTGGTGCCGTTGACGCAGAAGGAGCCGCCGTAGCCGCCATAGCCGTAGCCATAGTCGCCGCTCGGGAAGGGGAACGGGCCCGGGCCGGGATGGGGCTTCTTGAACTTCTTGAATTCGAGGTTGCTGGCGTGCACCCAGCCATCCTGGCCGGGGATCGAGATCTTGTAGTAGTTCTTGATCTGCCCGACGATCTTGACCTTCTGACCTTCCTCGATCCAGTTGACGTGCTTGGCCATCTTGGCCGGCTTGCTCCAGACCTTGGCGTCGTTGTCTGCCCAGGCCCAGGTGGCAGCCATGGACGAACCGGCGGTGGCAATGACGACGGCGGTGGCGATCACGACGGTCTTCAGCGTGTTGGCAAACATGTTCAGTTCCTTCCTCGGTGTGGCATCAGCGCCTTGACCGTGAAGTTAGAAGGATGTGCCTGAACCGAAGCTGAAACATCCGTTTATGTAGAATGATTTGGCGCCGGCCGCGAAATCCGTTCATCTCTGTGGCAGGGCCTAGCGATCGCAGAAGGCGCTGCTGTCATCCCAGTCGTCGTTGTCGTCGCAAAAGCCGAGCGGATCCAGCGGATCGAACTCGAGGAACCGGTGCGGCGTGACCTCGAGCTTGGCGGCCGAGCCGACGAGGTAGGACCCGCGCACCCAGCCGGCAGGCTTGCCGTTGCCGGCGAGGACGAGGCACCAGCCGGAGTCGCGGGTGCAGCGCTGCAGGCGCACATCGACGCCCTTGGGCAGGGTGCCGACGACGGCATAGCCGGTGCCCGGGCCCGCCCGGACCGGCACATCGCCCGAGGCATGCGCGGTGCTGCGCGAGGCGGCCTGGGCCGGGGCGGCCAGCAGCATGACGGCGCAGACGCAGGCGGCGAGGAAAGAAAGCGGAGTGGCGCGGCGCATACGAAGTCTCCTTCAGTTCGTAACCCCCCGGGGGGGGAGGGGGGTCAGCTATCCTTGCCGCCATGATAGTGCCCGGCGCAGATGCGGGGCACAGATTTTTTGCCATCACAGCCGGACGGCCCCGTGATCGCCCACCGGAGGCTTGGCGCCGGTGGCGGCGGCGGTGAGCATGACGGCGTAGGCGACGAGCTTGCTGGGACCTTCCCACAGCTCGGCATTGTCGGGCCGGACGGTGACGAGGCGGATGGCCGGATCGTCGGCGCTGTCCCACCAGGCCTTGGCGAAAGGCGTCCACAGTTCCCGGATCTTGTCGCGGTCGTTGCTGACCGCGGCATCGCCGGCGATGACGACGTAGTCGGACGAGCCCTGATCGGCGAAGGAGACCGAGACGGCGGGGAAGCGCTCGATCTGCTCGGCGAGGGTGAGCGGCGGGGCGCCCGTGGCCTGGGCGAGGGTGGTGCCGCCATCGACGCCGATGAGGAAGTAGAGCGCATGGGCATCGCGGTCGACGGTGGCGGTGAGGGGGCGGATGCGCTGCTGCGTGCCGTCCCAGGTGCTGAAGAGGCCGACACGAATTTTCTCGGCCAGCTTCCAGGCGCGGTCGGCGAGGTCTTGCGGGGTGAGGCCCTGTTCTTCGTTTGCCATGTGAGGCTCCTCGGTTGGAGAGAGG
>JAEYZJ010000300.1 GCA_023430705.1 Pseudomonadota bacterium
CCGAGCCGGAAGCGGCTCCGGCCGAGGAGACCAAGCCCAAGAAGGCAGGCTGGTGGCAGCGCCGCCTCGGCCTCGGCGGCTGATCTCCGACTGACATTGAACAGGAGGGCGGGACTGGTTCCCGCCCTCTTCTTTTCCGCCCTGCGGAACCTTCAGGCGGCGACGACGCCGCTCGGCACCCGCCCGTCGCGGAGCACGATCACGCCCAGCACCAGCAACCATAGCGCCCACAGCGAATAGCTGATCGAGTTGATGGTGCCTGCCAACGGCACGCCGAACGGCTCCGCCATGCCCACCAGCACCCCCAGCGCAATCAGCGCGCCCGCCGCCGCGACGATCCGGTGCTGCCGCCAGATCAGGCCGGCGACGACCAGAGTCCAGCCGCCGGTGAAGAAGTAGCCCAGGTGCTCGCCCACGCCCATGCCCAGGTAGTGGTTGGCGGCGTCGAACAGCGCCGCCGCGACCTGCCGACTGGCCTCGGTCGCGTCCGGGGCCACGTAGCCCGCCGCCAGCATCGGCACGAGCAGCACCCAGCGCAGCAGGCCGAGGGCCTGCACCAGGCCGGCCAGAACGCCGGCGCCCATCGACAGTGCGGCGAGGAAGCGGTCCTCCTCCCATAGCCGCAGTCCCAGCCCGATGGCGGCCGGGATCATCGCGATGGCTGCTGCCATCATGGCATACCAGTAGAGGTGCAGGTCGGCTCCTGCCGCCGCAAAGCGCGTCAGCACTTCGCCCGCCGGGCGGCGCAGGATGTCGGGGTAGTCGAAGGTCATCTGCAGGCCGGTGAAGCCGGCCGTGAAGACCAGCGGGATCGCGACCAGCAGCAGGCCGGTCGTACGGGTCATGGCGTTCATGTCACTATCCTTTGAGGTACGAGGCTATGATGCGCCGGGACATCCGGACGCCTTGGTCGCTGTCGGCCTGCGCAGAACGGCGCGCCGCCGGCATCCTTGAAGACAAGCCAGAAGTCGCCCGCCAGCTACGGCAGTCGGGCGAGGTCGTCCGTGGCCTCCGCAACCCGGGACCATCGATCACCCGGCGTCGGCAAGGAGCCGGATGAGGGACGCGGTATCGGCCCATCCCCCCTGCCGGCCGGCACGATGCGCCGCGGCAGGTTCGGATCGGCGCTGAGCAACGGCGTCTGGTCGCGGAAGACGAACGGACCGAACGATTGTATCGCAAAGTCTGCGGCAAGCATCCCCCAGACAACCCGCCTCGCGGGTTGCTGTGCGGCGGCGCTGCCCGGTAGCCCGGCCGCAGGCGGATCAGCGTCCCTTCAGGAAGCCCTCGATCCGGTTCAGCGCCTCGTCGATGGTCTCGCGCGTGCCGGCATAGGAGAACCGCACGAACCGGTTTCCGTTCAGCCGGTCGAAGTCTATGCCCGGCGTGGCCGCAACCCCGACCTCCTCCAGCATGCGGACACAAAACCCAAGCGAATCATTGGTATATCGGGAGAAGTCAACGTAGGCGTAGAACGCGCCATCGCCCTCGCTGGCGGCTGCGAGCCCGAACTGCGCGAGCCCCGCGGCCAGCGCGTGCCGGTTGACCGCGTACTGCGCCTTCTGCGCCTCCGAGTACTCCCGCTCCTCCAGCGCCACCCGTCCGGCGATCTGGCTCAGCGTCGGCGCCGCGATGAAGAGGTTCTGCTGCAGCATCGAGGTACGCGCGGCAATGTCCTCGGGCAGCACCATCCAGCCGATCCGCCACCCCGTCATGCAGTAATACTTCGAGAAGCTGTTGATCACGATGGCGTCGCGCGTGAACTCGAGGGCCGACACCGACGGGCCGCGATAATCGAGGCCGTGGTAGATCTCGTCCGAAATGAACCGCACGCCGAGCCGGGCACACGTTTCCACGATCTCGCGAAGCCCTTCGCGAGTCACGGCGGCCCCGGTCGGGTTCGCGGGCGACGCGAACAGCAACCCGTCGAACTTCTCGCGCCTGTAGGCCGCCTCGACATCGGCCGCCGTCAGCCGCCAGCCCGCCTGTGCCGTCACGGGAATCTCGACCGCCTCCATGCCCAGCCCGTCGAGCGTGTTGAGATAGGCCGGATATCCCGGCCGGGTCACCGCGATCCGCGCGCCCTGCCCGAACGCGGCAAGGAACGCGAGGATGAAGCCCGAGGATGACCCCATCGTCACCATGACGCTCTCGGGGTCGACCGTCACCCGGTGCTGCGCCGCGTAGTAGGCGGAAAGGGCTCGCCTCAGTTCGATCTGTCCGGCCGAATGGGTGTACTTCTGCGGCTGGTCCAGCGCCGCTGCCACGGCCTGCCGCACCCGCGGCGCCGGTGGCGCGCCCGGCTCTCCCGATTCCATGTGCATCACCGTCCCCCCGCTCGCCTCGATGCGGGCAGCCTGTGCGGTGACTTCCATGACGTAGAACGGCCTCAGGCCGGTGAGTTTTTCCTGGCGTGACATGATGCCTTGCTAAGCCAGCACCCGCCGCGCCTCAACTAGAATTGCTCCGGCCAATCAATGCCAGATTCATTCTGTTCTGCTAGGGATGGCCTCAACGCAGCACCCGGAGCCTCAATGTCCCGCCTCACGACCCTGCTCGTCCTGCTTGTCGGCGCGCTCGCCGGTGGCCTCGGCGTCGCCGTCGCGACCTGGCCGACCCTCGATGAGGCGCGCGTCCGCTCGATCGCCGAGGACGTGGTGGCGACAGCCCCGGCGGCGGGCAGCGGCCTTACGGCCTCGGCCGTCGAATCCATCGTCGCCGACCTGATTGACCGCCAGCCCCGTCAGAACACGCCGGACTCGCTGGAGGTGGCCAACCTCGATCCCGCGACCATCAACCCGATGATCGAGGACTACCTGCTCAAGAACCCGCGCATCCTGCAGCGCATCTCGGCGGCCCTCGATGCCGAACTGACCGCCGAGCGCACGGCCCAGACGCGGGCCGCCATCGCCGAGCTCGCGCCGGTCCTCTATTCCGGCCCCGGCCAGGTGGTGCTCGGCAACCCCGAGGGCGACGTCACCATCGTCGAGCTGTTCGACTACAACTGCGGCTACTGCCGCCAGGCCCTGCCCGACATCGCCAGCCTCCTCGACCAGGACAAGAACCTCAGGATCATCCTCAAGGAGTTCCCCATCCTCTCGCAGGCCTCGATCGAGGCCGCCCGCGTCGCCGTGCAGGTCGCCGAAGCCGATGTCGACTACTGGGCCTTCCATGAGGCGCTGTTCACGAGCCGTGGCCAGGTCGACAAGGCCGTGGCGCTCAGGGCCGCGAGCGAACTGGGGCTGAACCCGATCACGCTCGAGATGGGCATGAAGACCCCCCGCGTCGATGAGGTGCTGCAGGAGAGCTACCGCATCGCCGACCAGCTCAAGATCAGCGGCACGCCCACCTTCATCATCGGCGAGGAGGTGATCCCCGGGGCCGTCGGCATCGAGGCTCTCAAGGCGCGCATTTCGAACATGCGCAGCTGCGGCGCGACGACCTGTCCGGCGCCCACCGGGCAGCCGGGGTGACGAACCGTTCTCATTTGCCCAAAATCCGCCCTTTTTCGTGCATTACTCCGCGCCGCGCTTGCGCCCGTATCAAGGCCCGGTGCAAAAGGCACGGACCATGGCTCACCGCATACTCATCCTCAACGGCCCGAACCTCAACATGCTCGGCACCCGCGAGCCGCAGACCTACGGCACGCAGACGCTCGCCGACATCGAGCAGATGGCGATCGCCGAAGGCGCCGCGCTCGGGCTCGAGGTCACCTGCCGCCAGTCCAACATCGAAGGCGAGCTGGTCACCTGGATCCAGCAGGCGCTGGGTCAGTTCGACGCCATCGTCATCAATCCGGGCGCCTACTCGCACACGTCGATCGCCATCCACGACGCCTTCCGGGCTGTCGGCCTGCCGGTGATCGAGGTCCATCTTTCCAACATCTACACCCGCGAGCCCTTCCGCCATCACTCCTACGTATCGCCGGTGGCGACCGGGGTGATTTGCGGACTGGGCGCAACCGGATATAGGCTGGCCCTCCGCGCACTGGCCGAAAAACTATAAGAGGCAGAACATGACCAAGGCGTCCCCGAATGCCGATCAGGACCTGATCGAGGCCATCGCCAGGCTCCTCAACGAGCAGAACCTCGCCGAGATCGAGATCGAGCGCGAAGACGTGCGTGTCCGCGTCACCCGCAGCTATCCCTCGCAGGCCATCCAGCAGGTGAGCGTGCCGGCCTACGCGCCGGCTCCTGCGGCGGCTCCCGCTGCGGCCTCCACCGTGCCGGCCGGCACGGCCGCGGCGGCCGCCCCCGCCGCCGATGACTTTTCCTCCAATCCGGGCACGCTGACCTCCCCGATGGTCGGCACCGCCTATCTCTCGCCCGAGCCGGGCAAGCCGCCCTTCGTCGGCGTCGGCGTCCGCGTCTCCGAGGGCCAGACCGTTCTGATCATCGAGGCGATGAAGACGATGAACCAGATCCCGGCCCATCGCTCCGGCACCATCACCCGCATCCTCGTCGATGACGCCGCCCCGGTCGAGTACGGCCAGCCGCTCGTCATCATCGAGTAACTGGCATGTTCCAGAAGGTCCTCATCGCCAATCGCGGCGAGATCGCGCTCCGCATCCTCCGGGCCTGCAAGGAGCTCGGCATCTCCACCGTCGCGGTGCATTCCACCGCCGACTCCAACGCCATGCACGTGCGCCTCGCCGACGAGAGCGTCTGCATCGGCCCGCCGCCCGCCAAGGACAGCTACCTCAACATCCCCTCGATCATGGCCGCCTGCGAGATCACCGGCGCCGACGCCGTGCATCCGGGCTATGGCTTCCTCTCGGAGAACGCGCGCTTTGCCCGCATCCTGAGCGAGCACAAGATCACCTTCATCGGCCCCTCGTCGCACCATATCGAGATCATGGGCGACAAGATCACGGCCAAGAAGACCGCCGTCGAGCTCGGCATCCCCGTCGTCCCCGGTTCCGCCGGCGAGGTCGCGAACGAGACCGACGCCCGCTCGACCGCCAACAGCATCGGCTATCCCGTGCTGATCAAGGCCACCGCCGGCGGCGGCGGCCGCGGCATGAAGGTGGCCCACAGCGAGGCCGACCTGCTCACCGCCTGGTCAACCGCCCGCTCCGAGGCCAAGGCCGCCTTCGGCAACGACTCCGTCTACATGGAGAAGTACCTCGGCAAGCCGCGCCACATCGAGGTGCAGATCATGGGCGACGGCCAGGGGAATGCCGTCCACCTCGGCACCCGCGACTGCTCGCTGCAGCGCCGCCACCAGAAGGTCTGGGAAGAGGCGCCGGCCCCCACCGTGCCCTTCGACAAGCAGATGGAAATCGGCGAGATCTGCGCCGACGCCATGCGCAAGCTGAAATACTCGGGCGCCGGCACCGTCGAGTTCCTCTACGAGGACGGCGAGTTCTATTTCATCGAAATGAACACGCGCCTGCAGGTGGAGCACCCGGTCACCGAACGCATCACCGGCGTCGACATCGTCTACGAGCAGATCCGCGTCGCCTCGGGCGAGAAGCTGTCGCTGACGCAGGACCAGATCCAGTTCAACGGCCATGCCATCGAGCTGCGCATCAACGCCGAGGACCCGCAGACCTTTGCGCCCTCGCCGGGCAAGATCTCGTTCTATCACCCGGCGGGCGGCGTCGGCGTGCGTGTCGACAGCGCCGTCTACCAGGGCTACACGATCCCGCCCTACTACGACTCGCTGATCGGCAAGCTGATCGTCTACGGCCGCACCCGCGACGAGTGCCTGCAGCGCCTCCGCCGCGCTACGGACGAGTTCGTCGTCGACGGCATCAAGACCACCCTGCCCCTGTTCCAGCGCCTGATCGAGAACAAGGACGTCGCAGCCGCCGACTACGACATCCACTGGCTCGAAAAGTACCTCAGGGACAACAAGGCCTGACGGGCGCGCCGCCCGGCCGTCCTTGTCAGCGCACGAAGTCATCCCCGCGAAAGCGGGGATTTTCGTTTCCGGTTTCCGCCCTGGGTGCGGTTAACGAATTCTGAGCGACCGCCCCAGCGCCGGTTCAGTCGCCCCATGGCACATTCGCCTCACAACCGAGGAGAAGTGCCATGCCGCACGTCATCGACTACCTCGACGCCATCGTGATCATGCTGCCGGTGGTTGGGGCGGCCGTCAGCCTGCCGTTCCTCGTCCGCCTCGTGATGCGCTGACGACTAGCGGCCGATCGTTTCCAGCCAGGCCAGCATCTCCGCCCGATAGCGTGCCGGGTCCTCCCGGTACGAGCGCAGGTGGTTTGCGCCGGTCCGCACATAGGTCACCGGTCCCGTCCGCTCCGCCACCAGCCGGTCGCTGATCGTCACCGGCACCAGCACGTCCGACGCGCCGTGTGCGAGGAACAGGGGGCCCGGGAAACTCGCCACCGCCTCGAAGCTGTCCGCGTCGGAGAGGTCCGCCTTCCGGTAGAGGTCGAACACCTCGAGCCCCGCCGCCGCGAGGAAGCGCGCGAACGGCAGGTGCCGCGCCCCCAGCTTGTCGGCCACGACTTCACGCAGATCGAGCGCCGGGGCGTCGAGCGCGAGGGCCACGACCTTGTCGGCCTGCAACGAGTGCTCGAGGAACTGCCCGGCAATTCCGCCGCCCATCGACTCCGCCACGAGGATCACCCCGGCCGCGCCGCGCGCCAGCGCCCAGTTCACCGCAGCCTCGAGGTCGCGCCACTCGGTCACCCCGAAGCTGTAGAGCGCACCGGGACCGGCCGGCGCTCCCCTGTCGTTGCGATAGGTGATCATCAAAGTCGGGATGCCGGCTTCGTGGAGGATCGAGAGCTGCCGGTAGCCGTTCTCGCGCAGCCCCCCGATCCCGTGCACATAGATGGCCCATGGCCCCGTCATGTCGGCGGCCGGCACGAACCAGGCCTCCGCCGGCCCCAGCTCCGTCTCCACGCTCACCACCTCGAATGGCAGGCCCAGCGCCGTCTCGGGGTCGCCCCTGTAGCCGAGTTCGAGCGGGTCCGTCGGCGGCTCGGGGTTGTTGTAGCCGGCCCAGTCGATGCTGCCGGGGTTCAGCAGGTGACTGAGGACCGCCGAGGTCAGCACCACCCCCGTCAGGACGTAGAGCACTGCCGACGCAGCGAACCCGATCGCCAACCACTTGCCCCACCTGCGCATGCGCCCCCCGATGTCGGCGCCCGCGGGATCGGTTGGCGCGGGCAAGAGCTACCATTGTGCGGACGCAGCCGTGGGCCCATATTCCCCGGCATGTCGCGAAAGACCGATCCGTTTGCCATCGACCTCACGCCCGAGCTCATCCTTCGGGCCTACCAGGCGGGCATCTTTCCCATGGCAGAGGATGCCGACTCGCCTGACCTGTTCTGGGTCAGCCCGCAGCAGCGCGGCGTCATTCCCCTCGATGCGTTCCACATCTCCCGCACCCTGCGCAAGACGCTGCGCACCCATCCCTACGACATTCGCATCGATACGGACTTCGCCGCCACCATCGAGGGCTGCGCCACCGCCGGTGTCGATCGCGAAAGCACCTGGATCAATCCCGAGATCCGCCGCCTCTATGGCGCGCTCTTCGAGCGTGGCTATGTCCACACGGTCGAAGTGTGGGATGGGCCCGAACTGGTCGGCGGCCTCTACGGCGTCTCGCTGGGGGCCGCCTTCTTCGGCGAGTCGATGTTCCATCGCAGGACCGACTGTTCCAAGATCGCCATGGCCCACCTGTTGCAGCGCCTCGCCGCCGGCGGTTACCGGCTGCTCGACACCCAGTTCGTCACCGATCACCTGCGCACCTTCGGGGGCATCGAGATTTCGCGCGAGGACTATGAGTCCCGCCTCGCCGAGGCGCTCCGGCATCGCGGCGACTTCACCGCCATCGATCGGCTCTAGTCCCGCACCTTGATCTCGATGATCGTTTCCCACTTGCCGGGGTCGGGCTCCTCGTCGGGCCCGTTGGTGTAGGTTTCGAGCCGCGAGGCGAAGCGCTCGCCCTCCGGCGTCATGGTGGAGTCCCACTCGTGCCCGTTCCGACGGGCCCAGTCGATGACCCGGCCGGTCGCCTCGACCAGCTCGTCGTAATGGCCGAGATGAACCGACCGCACGTAGCGTCCCGCCGGCAGCACGCCGCCGATCAGTTCGCCGCCGGGCTCCGTCCCTCCCGCCACCGGCACGCCGACCTCGATCTCGAGGTCCGGCATCCGGATCAGGTTGTACTTGAAGAACACCGGGCCAATAGATTGAATTCCTTGCGCTTCCAGCTCATGGAACAGCGTGTCCATGATGCCGGGAACTGCATCGCCGAACGGCATGCTCACCGCCCTGCGAACCGCGACATAGGGTTGGGCTGCTCGCTCCACGATGCGCGGCACGTCCTGCATGGCGGCATCCTCCTCGCCTGGAGGTTCGGCCGTTTCCGGGCGGGAGTAAAGGGCGGGAGTAAAGGGCGGTCGCCGGGGATCAGCCCCGGTCGTCGGCCTGGCCCTCGGCCGGAGCCTGCGGTGGCGCATCCGGCGGCGGCACGTCCGAGCTCCGTTTGCACTCGAGCAGCCAGATATCGTAGACGGCGTGGTCGATCGCGTTCAGCGCCGGGCTGTCGGCGAACATCCAGCCGGTGAAGATCCTCTCGATCTTGCCGGTCAGGTTCACCTGGTCGACCTCGACGAACACGCTGGTGCGCTGCGTCTCGGTGGGCGGACGCGAATAGCAGGCGCGCGGCGTGATCTGCAGTGCGCCGAACTGCACGGTCTCGTTCACATACACATCGAACGTGGTGATGCGGCCCGTGATCTTGTCGAGCCCGGAGAACTGGGCGACCGGATTGGCGATCGTCTCCGCACTGGCGGGCGAAATCAGCGCGAGCGCGGCGATGAGTGCGGCCAGTCCCTTGCGGACCATCGGCATGGGCTTCCCGGCGATCTGGGAGTTATTCCGGCGACCAGGCGTCGTAGTCGGCGCTGACGCGCGGCCGCTCGCCCTTGCTGAGCAGGCTGCCGTCGGGGCGGTAGGCTCCGGGCGTGCCGGTCAGGTTCGCCTGGTGCGGCTTCTGCCACTCGCGCGGCTTGTATTCGGTTTCGGTCGGCGGCGTGTGGGTGCGGTAGTGCATCCAGCCATACCAGCCCGGCGGAATGGTCGTCGGCTCGGCGTAGCCCCCGGCATACGAGACCATGCGGCGCTCGTATCCGTTCGGGCCGGGCTTCGCACCGGGGCGCGAGCGGTAATAGCGGTTGCCGTTCTCGTCGGCCCCCACATACTCGCCCTTGGTCGCGATCCACAGCCTTGTGCCCCAGGTATTGCCCCGCCACCAGGTGAGGATCTCGAGCAGGAAGTCTTTCCAGCTGAATGCGTCGCGAGCGTCGCGTGCCATGCCGTCCGTCCGTGTTCGGCAGGCCAAATCGCCTGCCCCGTAAAACCCGCCTGCGTCTACCACGCGCGCGTGGCTGCGCCTAGTGCCAAGCGTCACGCGCCCTCGCGGCCCGCGACCTACCTATGGTGTGCCCGACCGCACCGGGGGGCTGCTAGTGGTCCCCACCCTGCAGCGGAAATAATGGGCTTGACACCTTTTGCCCCCGACTCGGGGTCTCGCTTAGCACTGTCTTCTCAACTTCGAGAACTGCTCAAACATGGCGAGAGAGTGGCGCTTTCCCTTGGGCTTACGTCCGGAACCGCGAGTCCATCGCAGGGTGCGAACGCGGAAAAGTGACCACCCGGCGGTTCGAATCGCACTAGCCGCTTTTCCCCGTAATCCACATATGAGATACTGGATTTAGACATCGGAAGCAGGCAATGCCACTACCCGTTGTGTGTTGTGATCTTACCTCGGCATTGACCGACTCGGCGAGAGTTGGTGAACCTGAGTGGGTTGCGCCGGCCCCATGGAGTCAGCGCGGCAGACGACCGGGGCCAAGCGGCGACGTCAGTTCGCCGGGGGCCCCGAACGGGGCTCGTAGGCCGCTTCCCGCGGTCACTGGACAGCGTCAGATAGAATGGCAGAGACCGTCGGGTGGCGGTCCGCGGACGCTCGTGTCCGCAATTTTGGGGATTACATAGCGAATGCGCATCGAACGCCGGTTCACGAAAGCCAATGAGAGCGCCTATTCCGGGATCGACTTCCGCTCGGTGACGAGCGAGATCAAGAACCCCGACGGCTCGATCGTGTTCAAGCTCGAAGGCATGCAGGTCCCCTCGACCTGGTCGCAGGTCGCTGCCGACATCATCGCGCAGAAGTACTTCCGCAAGGCGGGCGTCGCCAGGGTCCTCAAGAAGGTCGAGGAGAACGACGTTCCCTCCTGGCTGTGGCGCTCGGTCCCCGACGAGAAGGCCCTCGCAAAACTCCCCGAAGCCGAGCGCTATGGTTCTGAAACCGACAGCCGCCAGGTCTTCGAGCGCCTTGCCGGCACCTGGACCTACTGGGGCTGGAAGGGCAAGTATTTCGACTCCGAGGAGGATGCCCGCACCTTCTTCGACGAACTCTGCTACATGCTCGCCACCCAGCGCGTCGCCCCCAACTCGCCGCAGTGGTTCAACACCGGCCTGCACTGGGCCTATGGCATCGACGGCCCCGGCCAGGGCCACTTCTACGTCGATCCCTTCACCGGCAAGCTCGTCTCCTCCAGGTCCGCCTACGAGCACCCGCAGCCGCACGCCTGCTTCATCCAGTCGGTCAGCGACGACCTCGTCAACGACGGCGGCATCATGGACCTGTGGGTGCGCGAGGCGCGCCTGTTCAAGTACGGCTCGGGCACCGGCTCGAACTTCTCCAAGCTCCGCGGCGAGGGCGAGAGGCTCTCGGGCGGCGGCAAGTCGTCGGGCCTGATGAGCTTTCTGAAGATCGGCGACCGCGCGGCGGGCGCCATCAAGTCGGGCGGCACCACCCGCCGCGCCGCCAAGATGGTGGTGATCGACATCGATCACCCCGACATCGAGGAATACATCAACTGGAAGGTGAAGGAGGAGCAGAAGGTCGCCGCCCTCGTCACCGGCTCCAAGGTCGTCTCGAAGGCCCTCAAGGCCATCATGAAGGCCGCCGTGAACTGCGAGGGCACCGGCGACGACTGCTTCGACGTTACCAGGAACCCTGCCCTCAAGCGCGAAGTCCGCGCCGCCAAGAAGGCGCTCGTGCCGGAGAAC
>JAEYZJ010000304.1 GCA_023430705.1 Pseudomonadota bacterium
TGAGCATGGCGGTGTGGAAGGTGCCGTCGAACAGCATGCCGATCGCCAGGCCCAGGCTCATGATGGCGACCTGCGAGGCCACCAGCCGGTCGATGGCGAAGTTGCGGCCGGCGACGCCGACCAGCACGGACACCGTAACCGACAGCGAGCTCAGCTCGGCGAAGGCCGTGTTCACCACGAGGAAACTGTAGGCCATCCAGAACGCATAGAGCGCCGCGATGGCAGCGGCGCCGATCGTCGAGCGCAGCTCCCAGCGCACCGCCGCCTCGACATCGTCGTCGGCTATGCGCGCCCGGTCGAAGGCACGCATGTCGAGGTCGCGCACGACGCCCACGACGACGAAGGCAACCGCGACCGCGACCAGCACCCAGGAGTTCGCCTCGATGCCCGCAACCGCCGCCACGAGCGCCGACGACAGGGCGCCCAGCATCATGACGCGCCGGTCCGCGTAGAGCGACCGGATCATCGAGACGTAATCGACAGGCGGCAGTGACTTGTGGGCTGGCTCGAACATAGACCTCACCAAACTGCGACAATCTTGCCGCCCGAGGCGTTAATGGCTGCTTTCGAGAAGGGGGGGGGGAGGCCGCGGCGGCAAGGGCCGGCGCCTGCATTTGCGGACCATTTGACCCCTATGGTTTATGCATTCTTGGCGCCGCCGGCCGCATTGCGCGCTTCGCCCGCGGGAACGCCGAAGCCGGACGCAGCTTGTTGCCACCGTTCGGGCACTTTGCCCACCGAGACTGCCGACTCACTGGTAGCGAGGAAACGAAACGATGGCCGAAAAGCTCGATCCCGCCCGGCGCGAAGCCGCGCTGCTGAGACTCAACGGGTGGATCTACGATCCGGGGACCGACGCGATCAGCCATGACTTCAAGTTCAAGACCTTTTCCGAAGCCTTCTCGTTCATGACCCGGGTGGCGCTCGCGGCCGAGAAGATGGGCCATCACCCCGAGTGGTCGAACACCTACAACAAGGTGCGCATCACGCTCAGCACGCACGACGCCGGTGGACTGACCGACAAGGACATGGAGCTTGCCGGCAAGATCGACCGGCTGATGGTCTAGCGGCCCGCCCACGCATCGCCCCATCGCTCCGATGCTGCCGCGTCTTTCGGTGCGGCTGCAGTTGCGGCGGGCGGCCCCATGCCTCATCTTCGAAAGCCAGCATTCCTCTACAAGATTTCGCCTACACGCCACGGAGCCCCCGCCGATGCACAGCACGCCCCTGATCTCGACGATCGTTGCGGGTCTGGTGCTGGCCTTCATCCTCGGCGCCGTGGCCAACCGCCTGCGCATGCCTCCGCTCGTCGGCTACCTCATCGCCGGCGTGCTGGTGGGGCCGAACACGCCGGGCTTCGTCGGCGACACCGAGCTTGCGACCGAGCTCAGCGAGATCGGCGTGATCCTGCTGATGTTCGGGGTGGGCCTGCACTTCTCGCTCAAAGACCTGCTCTCGGTGCGGGCGCTGGCCGTGCCCGGCGCCATCGTGCAGATCGTCGGGGCGACTCTGATGGGCCTCGCGCTCGCCAGCCTGCTCGGCTGGAGCCTCGGGGCGGGCCTGATCTTCGGCCTCGCGCTGTCGGTCGCCTCGACCGTGGTGCTGCTCAAGGCACTCGAGGACCGCCACGCGCTCGACAGCGAGAAGGGCCGCATCGCCGTCGGCTGGCTGATCGTGGAGGACCTCGCCATGGTCCTCGCCCTCGTCCTCATCCCCGCCATCGCCTCGATCTCGGGCATCACGGCGGCCGAGACGCACGACCCCTTCGTCGATTTCGTCGAGCGCTTCACCGGCGACCTGGGGATCGCCGGGATCATCGGCGTCACCATCGTCAAGCTCGCCGCCTTCGTCGGCTTCATGCTGGTGGTCGGACGCCGGCTGATCCCGATGGTGCTGCACTATACCGCCCATACCGGCAGCCGCGAACTGTTCCGCCTCGCGGTGCTCGCCATAGCGCTCGGCGTTGCCGCGGGCGCCGCCTACCTCTTCGGCGTGTCGCTGGCGCTCGGCGCCTTCTTTGCCGGCATGATCCTCAGCGAGAGCGAGCTCAGCCATCGCGCCGCGCAGGAAAGCCTGCCACTGCGCGACGCCTTCTCGGTGCTGTTCTTCGTCGCCGTCGGCATGCTGTTCGACCCCGCCATCCTCGTGCACGATCCACTGCCGGTGCTGGCGACGGTGTTCATCATCCTGATCGGCAAGTCGGTGCTCGCCTATCTCATCGTCACCGCCTTCAGGCGGCCGGTCGGCACCGCGCTGACCGTTTCGGCGAGCCTCGCCCAGATCGGGGAGTTCTCGTTCATCCTCGCCGGCCTCGGCGTCGCGCTCGGCATCCTGCCCGAGGAGGGCCGCGACCTGATCCTCGCCGGTGCGCTCGTCTCGATCATCCTCAACCCGCTGGTCTTTCTTGCCGTCGACGCCATCCGGCCCTGGCTCGAGGAGCGCTACGGCCGCCCCGCCGAGGCGCTGGCCGGCGCGCCGGGCGGCATGCGGGTCGAACCCGACCTGACCGATTCCGCGCCGCGCCCGGCCGAGGGCGTGTCCGAGCCCGAGGCGACCGAAATCCCGACGGCAAAGCGCGGCCATGTCGTGGTCATCGGCTTCGGCCGCGTCGGCTCGGTCGTCGCCGAGGCCATGCTCGAGGCGAGGAGGCCGTTCCTCGTCGTCGAGGATTCCGAAGGCCGGGTCGCCGCGGCGCGTGACCTCGGCATCGAGGTGGTGATCGGCAATGCCGCCGCCCCGCGCGTCCTCGCCCTCGCCAATGTCGCCGAGGCCTCCTACGTGGTCGTCGCCATCCCCAACACCTTCGAGGCCGGCCAGGCGACGGAGCAGACGCGCCGGCACAATCCGGACGTGCTGATCATCGCCCGCGCCTATTCCGACGAGGAGGAGGCGCACCTCAAGGCCCTCGGCGCCAACGTGGTGCTGCTGGGCGAACGCGAGATCGGCCTCGGCATGGTCGACGTGATCAACCGCGACAGCCGCGCGCTGGCCGAGATCGCCGCCGCCGATGCCGTGGAATCGGTGCTGGCGCCGCTTGCCGCCGCCCCAAGACTTTCCGCCGACCCGAACCTGCTGGCCGAGGCGATCGAGGCGGCGCAGGCCGGCGTGCAGCACCCCGACACGGGGCCGGCCGAACCGCCGGCCGTCGTCTCCGCCTTCGGCGAGGAACCCGATGCGCTCGGGCCCGACGACGCGGCGATGCTGGACGAGGAGGTGGCCGACCTCGAGGCGCTGGACAGCGCGCCGGCGCCCGCAGCCCCGGTCATGCCGCCGCCCGCGGCACCCGCGACCGTGGCCGGCAGCCCCTACAACGCGCAGGTGGAGCCGGGGCCGCCCTTCAACCCCGAGGTACCGCCTCCCGAGGCCGAAGCAGAGAAAGCCTGAGCCGAAGAGAAGGCTTTCTTCATTGGCGGCTTCCTATATCCTAGTAATGCGGTCGACATAGCCGCCTCGGATCCCGCGATGATTTCGCAGAAGGCAAAATACGCACTACGGGCGCTGGTGGCGCTGACGAGGGTGCCCCCCGGCGAGTCGCTGATGATCTCGGAGATTTCGCGTGGGCAGGCGATTCCGAAGAAGTTCCTCGAGCAGATCCTGCTGGAACTGAAGCGGGCCGGCATCGTCATGAGCCGGCGCGGCCGGCTGGGCGGCTACGTGCTGCTGCGCTCGCCCGACCAGGTGACGTTCGGCGAGGTGCTGCGGCTGATCGACGGCCCGATCGCCCCGCTCCCCTGCCTCAGCAAGATCGCCTACCGCCGCTGCGCCGACTGCGCGGAAGAAGCGAGCTGCGAGATCCGCCACGTCTTTGCCCGCGTCACCGTCGCCACCCGCGAGGTGCTGGATCGCACCACGCTCGCCGACGCGGTGGTGGCCAACGACGCGCTGGTCTAGCGGCGGTAAAGCCCCATTTCCTTGAGTTCGGCGACCCAGCCGGTGACGCTGGCGACGCCCCTGTCGCCGGGCAGCACGTCCCGGGCGAGTTCGGCAAGGCGCAGGGCCGAGGTGTAGAGCATCACCAGATCCCGGTCGACCGCCACCCGGGCGAGTTCCTCGTAGCGCTCGATGATCCTCAGCGTCAGGTCGGCCGATACCCAGTTGGTGTAGCTGAGGTCGCGGTGGCGCGAGCCGAACCCGGCATCGGCGAAATCGAAGACGCCGTTGAGCATGCCCGTCTCATGGTCGAAGGCCATGTTCCAGCCGTGCCCGTCGAAATAGCCGAAGATGAGCTCGTCGCCGCTGATCGAGAGCTTGCGGTAAGCAGCGACGGTGCGGTTGAGGAAGGTCTTGTAGCCCCGCGGCAGCCTGGGCCCGGCCCCCGCAGCGATCGCGTCGGGAGCCATCCACGGATCGACGCCGGTCGCGCCGGCCTGCTGCATCCGGTTGAGCGGCAGGGCATGCAGTTCGGCGTAGAGCTGCGCCATCCGCGTGGCGAGCGCGTTGCGGCGACCTTCGTCTAGCTGCAGGTAGTCCGCCGTCTCCAGCGAGGAACCGGAAATCTTGAGGTGCTGTGAAAAGGGCAGCGGACCCTCGTGCATCACCATCTGCGGCAGCGTGATGGTGATGCGCGGCTTGAGGAACTGCAGCAGCGCCACCTCGCGACGCAACCGCACCTCGGCCTCGGGGGAACGCGGGAACTTGAAGATCCACCCGTCGCACTCGAGCGCGACGCTGTCCCAGCCATCGGAAAGAATGCTGAAGATGCCGCCGGCAAACTGCGGCAACGTACCGATGACGTGCGCACGAAAGCGCGCGATCTCCGCCGCCGGCACCTCCTCCATCGTCACGTCTCCCCGTCAAGCCGGGGCGAATCTAGAGCAAGGGGGCGGAAAGTCCATCACGCCGGGTGCAGTTCCCGTACGCCGTGCCGCTGCTGTCGCCGCGGCGCAACGGCCCGCGCGACGATCCGCGGCGCCTCGTGGCGGTGCGGCACCTGGACGCCAAGTGCCTCGGCAACGGCCCTTTCAAGCAACCGATCGAGTTCTGCCTTGCGCATGAATGTCTCCTTCGGGTCACGCGGAGGCATGCCCCGCATCGTTGGAGATCAAAACGTCCCGGGCTCGAAGTAGGTTGCCGCTATACGCCGTTCAGTTTGCGGTGATCGACTATCCTGGCCCCTCCGTCAGCGGGCCGTCCAGCCTCCGTCGATCATCAGCGTGTGCCCGGTGATCATTGCTGCGGCGTCGGAACACAGAAACACGACGGCCCCGGCCACCTCGTCCGGCTCGCCGATGCGATGGAGGGCCGCGATGCGCTCGATCACGTCCGCCCTGAAGCCGGGATCGCCGAGGGCGTCGGCCGTGCCGTCGGTACGAAAGAAGGTCGGCGCCACGCAGTTGACCCGCACGTTGTGCTTGCCCCACTCGACCGCGAAGCACTTCGTCATGTGGCTGACCGCGGCCTTGCTGAGGCAGTAGATGGCCTCGCCCGGCAGCGCCACGGCGCCCGCCTGCGATCCCATGTTGACGATCGAGCCGGTCCGCCGCCGGATCATGTGCCGGCCGGCATACTGCGAGATGAAGAAGGTCGACTTGACGTTGAAATCGATGGTGAAGTCGAACTCGTCCTCGGGAAAATCCTCGATCGGCCCCTCGGTCCCTCCGCCGGCGTTGTTGACGAGGATATCGAGCCGCCCGAAGTCCGCGATCGCCTCGTCGATGGCGGCGTAGGCCTGCGGCAGGTCCAGCACGTCCATCTGCAGCGGCAGGGCCCGGCGCCCGAGCGCCTCGATCTCGGCGACGAGGCCACCGTCGGCCTCCCTGTCGCGCAGCCCGAGCGCGACGTCCGCTCCCGCCCGCGCCAGGTTGAGCGCCACCGCCCGTCCCAGCCCCCGCCCCGCACCGGTCACCAGTGCCGTCCGACCCGTCAGCGCGAACGATGCCGCCATGCTGCCCTCCCCTCCCCCTGCCTTGCACCATCTTCGGGCCCGGCCGGCCGCTTGGCAATCACCGGTTAATGGGCCTGTGGCAGCCTAGCGCGACCGGAAGCGTCACCGGTGTCGCGAAGGTTCCGCTTGCGCGGAGGGGGCATCATGCGTTCGATCGGGCTCACGGCACTGCTGCTGAGCGTGCTGATATTTCTCTATCCGTGGTACCGGCACATCGTGCCGGTGCTCGATATCTCCAACAACGACACGCGCATCGTCGGCGGCCTGCTGCTCGCCTTCGGCGCCATCCTGCTGGCGGTGGATCGGCGGCGCTAGGCCTTGTCCGCGCCGTCATCGCGCCGGACCAGCGGCTCGCGCGCGAACGCTTCGGCGAACAGCGCCTCGACGCTCTTGGGCTCGGGCCGGGCCGCGGCCGGCTCCGGCTCCGATTCCGGCTGTACGACCTCGTCCGGCGCCGGGATGTCCTCGACCGACGCCTCCGGCGGTTGCAGCCGCTCGGGCTTCCTCTGGGTTCCCTCGACCTCGTTCATCGCCATGGTATCGGCCGGCGGGATGGGGACCTCCACAACGGGCTCCGCGACAGGCGGCGCGACCTCCGGGGCGTCAGCCGGCTCGACATCGGGCAGCGGTGTCGGCAGGTCCTCGTGAACGGGCACTGCCGCCAGTCGCGGTTTCGCGACCGCTGGGGACGCCGGCCGCACGCGTTCCCTGATCCCTGCTTCGGCCCGCACGGGTTCGGCCACCGGCTCACGCTGGACCTCGGGCGCGAGGGGCTCGGCCCGCAGCGTCCGGGCGCGCCGGAAACGCCGGC
>JAEYZJ010000313.1 GCA_023430705.1 Pseudomonadota bacterium
GGGCCGGTCCCCGACAAGGATCGGCGACACCCTCACGTCGGCCTTCTGCGTCGCCAGCGCACCGGGCATGCGTATCGCCGGCGCCAGGGACAGCAGCATCACGATCACCACGGCGACGAGCGAGAAGAAGATGTCGCTCATGGTCGCCGGCAGGCCGGTCATGTCTTCCGCGTCCTCGTCAGGCATTCCCGCCAGCCACGAGCAGATGACGCGTTTCGGCGATCATCTCGCCTTCGCGCCTTTCTACGAGCGCGAGCAGGAGCGAGGCGATGAGCGCGCCGACGAGACCGATGAGCGTGGTCTCGAACTTCACCGAAAGGCCGACAAGGCTGGCGCCGATGTCGAGATTGCCCGCCGCTTCCGGCCCCAGGTTTTCCGGCAGACCGCCAATCGCGGCGGTAAGTCCGATGACCGTGCCGAGGAAGCCCAGCAGCGGCAGGAAGGAAACGAGGGCGCGAACGAGCCGCCTCGATGCCTGATGCAACCCACCGAGCGCCGCCTGATGGCCCAGCAGTTCCTGCAGGGGGCGCGTATGCGAGAACCGTGAGAGCCGCGCCGCAACCTCGTCGCGGGGCGCTGCAGCAAGGGTGCGGCGCAGGGCGACCAGCCCCTGCAGATCGCCGGCAAGGGAGAGTGCTGCATCGACGATCGCGGCAAGGACGATGGCAAACAGCGCGATGATGGCGACATGGACGAACGTCTCCCCGACCAGCGCGCGGTGGACGATCGACCATGGGTCGAGGGCATCCGGCGCAATGCGGGAGGCGTCACCGGCCAGCTGGTAGAACACGAGGACGAGGCAGGCCCCGGTGATGACGGCACCTGCCAGAGACTGCGTGCGCGCATGCGCGTGGTGCGCCGGATCGCGCCAGAAGGCAACGAAGCGCTGCTCGGCATCGGCGGCCAGAACGCGCCCGGCAAAGAGCGTCACGAGAACCTGCGGCCAAACCGCACTCCCATGGATGGCCGCGGGAATCGGCGTCCCGTTCAGAACCAGCGGGCCGAGCGGCAGGGCCAGCGCCAGAGCAGCCGCCGTGATCGCGGCAAGCCGTACCGTCAGGTTATCGCCCCAGCTCAACAAGCCGAAGCAGGCGAGGACCAGCGCGGCAAGAACGAAAGCGGCGGCGAAGGTAAGGCCCAGGCCCAAGGCGGCGGAGTGCACGCCGAGGTAGATCGCGAAGGCCAGGGCGAGGCAGATGAGGTAGGCCCGGCGCCGCCGCGCGAGACCATCGGCCACATCGGGTTGCCCGGCCCTGCTCATTCCGCCGCCGACAGCTGCCCCTGGCGGGTCATCCTGATGCGCTCGAGCGGCTGGATGTTCGCGCTCGGGGTCAGCTCCTGGTACGAGAGAACCGCGAGGCTCGGGAAATCGCGCTCGATGATCTTGCGCATGAAGCGGCGGATATCCATCGGTGCCAGCACCACCGGGCTGACCCCGGCGCGCTCCGTCGTGCCCACCGCATCCTTGATGCTGGCGATCATCTCGCGATGCACATCCGGCGATAACGCAAGATAGGATGCACCACTGGTCTGGCGCACGGCGCCCCGTACCGCATCTTCGATGTCCTTGGACAGCAGGTATGCCGGGATGATGTTCTGCCCGCCAGAGAACTTGTGGGTGATATAGCGGCCCAGCGCGCCGCGGACATGTTCAGCGAGGACAATGGGGTCCTTCTCACGCTGCCCCCAGGTCACAAGCGCCTCGAGTACGGTGCGCATGTCGCGGATCGAGATTTCCTCGCTGACGAGGCGCTGCAGCACATCGGTAATCGTCGTCGCGGGCAGGATTCGAGTCGCCTCGCGCACGAGCTCGGCGAAGTTCTTCTGCATCTGGTTCATCAGGAACATGGTTTCCTGCACACCGATGAACTCGGCCGCATTTGCCTTCAGCACATGCGCCAGGTGGAAGGTCAGCATGCTCGACAGCGTCATCACCTGCATGCCGGCCCGTTCGAGCAGCGGCAGGTGCTTTACGCTCACCCACAGGCTCGGCGTGTGAGGCAGGAAATCGGCGCCCCGCTCAAACGGGATGTTGAACATGTTGAGGTTCGCTTCGGTTTCGCGGACCATCACGAAGCCGGGCCGCGCCTGCCCCGCCGCCACCGGAATCTCGTTGACGAGAATGCGGTACTCGCCGTCCTTGAGGTTCTCGTTCAGCCGCAGGTGAATGCCCGGGAACGGCACACCGAGATCGAAGTAGAGCGCCCGCCGGACGCGCGCCACTTCGCGGTCGAGCTTTTCCGGACGGATCGAGCTGCGCACGCTCGCCGCGATATCGACGATGAGCGGCACGGTGAGCGCGAAGGTGACATTCTCGACCGGGCCGGCCTCCTCCTCGTCGTCCGGAAATTTCTGGGGGGCGGCCTCGGGCGTGAGCGCGCTGGTGAGCGCCGGCATCTCCGACGAGCGGCGCGTTTGCGACGCTTTCGTCCTGCGCCGCGACATCAGGAAGCCCCCTCCCCCGGAGATGATGGCAAGCACGAGGAAGACCGGCCACGGAAAGCCCGGAACGACCGCGAAGATCAACAGGATCGCGCTCGTCACCATCAGCGCGTTCGGCTGGTTTATGAGCTGCTTGGCGATGTCGCTGCCGAGATCCTTGCTATTCTCGTTGACGACACGCGTGACGATGAAGCCGGCGGTGATCGAGACGAACAGGGCGGGAATCTGCTGGATCAGCCCGTCGCCGATGGTCAGCAGCGCATAGAGATTCAACGCCTCGCCCGCGTCCAGCCCACGCTGAAACATGCCGATGCTGACACCGCCGATGAGGTTGACGGCGATGATGATCAGGCCGGCGATCGCGTCGCCCTTCACGAACTTCATGGCGCCGTCCATGGCGCCATAGAGCTGACTTTCCTGTTCGAGCTTGCTGCGCCGGCGCTTGGCCTCGTCGAGCTCGATCATGCCGGCGCGCATGTCGGAGTCGATCGACATCTGCTTGCCGGGCATCGAATCGAGCGAGAAACGGGCCGACACTTCGGCGACGCGCTCGGAGCCCTTGGTGATGACCAGGAAGTTGACGATGGTCAGGATCAGGAACACGACGAGGCCGACCACCAGATTGCCGGCGACGACGAAGTTGCCGAAAGTCTCGACGATATGGCCCGCGTCACCCTGGATAAGTATGAGGCGGGTCGTGGTGATGGACAGGCCGAGTCGGAACAAGGTCGTCAGCAACAGAATCGAGGGGAACGCCGTGAGTTGCGTCACATCGGTCAGGTAGACCGCGGCCATCAGCAAGATGACGGTGAGCGCCAGATTGATCGCAATCAGGACGTCGACCAGACCCGTCGGCAGCGGCAGGATCATCATGAAGATGATGCTGATCAGAAGCACCGCCAAAAGCAGGTCGGTTCGCTTCGACAGCGCAATCAGGAAGCGTTGCATACCCGACCCCAGGTCCAAGTCACCACGCAAACTTGCATTTCTGCCCGGTGTCTTCAATCATTTGCAGTAACCGACAGGGAATGGACTGTCACACCTCGAGGCGGAGTCTGTTCCCCACGGTTCTTCCGGCCGGAGGACTGCCCGGAACGCCGTCGCCGAGCCCATCGAGTGCCTGGACAATATCCGAAATTGCGGCCAGCAGTCCCCTTGTGATCTCCTCGATGCGGTCCAGCTTGGCATCGCTGGCCTTGTCGACATTGATCAGCGCTTTCGTCAGCCGCTGACCGGCCGCCTGCAACACGTCGGCAATGTCGTCGAAGCTGCGCTCGACCCCGATCTCGCGCTGCGCCTCAGAACCGACGGACTTCGCGGCATTGAGGCTGGCAGCCGCCTGCGCGGCGAATGCCAGCGCCAGGGCTTCGACGTTTTCGATTGCGACGTATCCGGCCTCAAGAATGGCGCCCAGCTTTGCCTGCGCCGCGTTGAAGCCGGCGGTGAAGTTGGTTTCGATGGTGTTGTGGCGGGAATTGCCGGAACTCTCTGTATAGGGCTCCGAGCGAAGGTCACCGAGACTGTCGCGCATTGTCCCGAGCCTGCCTTCGAGATCGTCGATCAGGCCCCCCAGCTCGATCGCTTCCTCGCTGCCCTCGGGCGCCTGGGTCAGTTGCGCCTCGAGATCGGCGACCTGGGCTTCGAGTGTTCCGATCTTGAGGTCCGCCAGCGCGATTTCCACCGCCTTGCGTTCGGCGAGCGCCTCGCTACGCGCCGCACGTACGCCGTTGAGGGTGGCGGTAACCGCTGTGATCTGCGCCCGGATGGCCGGTTTGTCGGCGTCCTTGGCATTGGACAGCCGGGTCTCGAGGTCGGCGAGCTGACCCTCGAGGCTGGAAACCTGGGCGTTGTAGTTGCCGATCCTCGTGTTGAGGGTGCTGCGCTGGCTCACGAGGCCGGCGGACCCCTCGTCATATTCAGCCCTGCGGACCGCCGCGCCCTCGACCGCCGCTTCGTTGCGGACGACGAGTTCCCTCAGCTCGTTGATGCCGTAGGCGTCCAACGCAGAGGCGAGCCGCCCGAGGTCGGAAAGCGCCTTGTTCTTCTCGCTCTCGTCAATCGACAGCTCCAGCGTCAGCGAAATCTGGGCGAGCAGCGCCGCGATATCGCCGGGAGCCTTGGGCAGGCGCATGCCAAGCATCTCGAAGGCATTGCTGCCGACGCTGTCCTTGACCATCCAGAGCGGAGTATAGGCCTGCCCCGCTTCCTGCGGCGCCGGCGCCTCGACCCCCTGCACGGAGGGCGTGCCGAAGCTGGGCGTAATGCTGGGGTTGAGGCTCACATCCGGCATCTGTCCCTCCCGGGCAAAGATCGCTTTGACGGGAAGCTACGCGTTCCCCGGCCCCGCGTTGTGCCAAACGTGACCCCCTAACGCAGGGGAAGCCGCTCGCGCCGCGCCTGGCCGGCGTCTGCCTCCCTGAGCTCGGCCGCGAGAGCCTCGATTTCGGTCCGCACAGCACCCAGTACGGTACCGATACCGGCGAACAGTTGCGCGATCGCCTGCAGGAGTTTCGACCGGTTGGTGGCGGCTGCAACGAGCTTCAGTATGCGCAACAGCTGGGTCCGGTTGAGCCCGAAATTGGCGAGGTAAGTGAGCATTGCAGTATCGTCCTTGCTCAGTTTCGCGTCCCTGGCCAGCTGAGCGACGACGGCCTTGGCTTCGGCATCCTGCACCGGCCGCAGCGGCGGCCAGCCGGGTTGGAAATGCGCATTGAGGATGAACGAGGCAATGATGCCGCCCAGTTCCGCGCGCATGGCGGTGGCAGCGGCAGCGCCCTCTGCCAGGTTGAGGCCGGCGAGCGCGCGTTCCACCACGGCCTCGGTCGCCGCCCGCGCTTCGATGACGGCGGCCTCCTGCGGCGTGACGATGGCGGAGGCCCCCGGCGAGGGCGGGACATCGAGGGCCGCCGAGCCATTGACGCCCGACCCGCTCCGCGCCGCCGCGGCGGCAGTCATCTTGGCCGATGCGGCCTCGAAGGGCGACGACGAGGCGGCTCCGGAGTAGGGATCAGCCACCGGATGGACCGGTACGCCGGGGCTGGCGTCGGCAGCGTCGGGTAGCGCAGCGCCGTCTGCTGCCGGCCCAGCCGGGTGCGCCGGGCTCGCCTCCGACGAGGCCAC
>JAEYZJ010000339.1 GCA_023430705.1 Pseudomonadota bacterium
CGCTCTACCTGTTCTGGCTGGCCGTCTTCTCGCTCGCGCTGACCGCAACCGGCCAGAGCGTCAGGGCGTTCGCACCGGCCTTCACCCTGCTGTTCGTCGCCGCCTATGCCATCTCGGTGATCGGCAAGTGGCAGGAAGCCGTCCACTACAATCTCGAACCCGCGCTGGTGGCGCTCGTTCTCGGGCTCGTCATTGCCAACACGGTGGGGCTGCCGCGCTGGCTGGACGCGGGCTTTCGGGGCGATTTCTACGTCAAGACCGGCATCGTGCTGCTCGGCGGCACGGTGCCGCTCTCGCTGATCGCGAAGGCCGGGCCCATCGCCATCGCGCAGGCCGCGACGGTGTCGATCGTGACCTTCGCGGTGATCTTCTGGGTGGCCGTGCGGCTCGGGCTCGAGCGCCGCTTCGCCGCGACGCTGGGCGTCGGAGGCGCGGTCTGCGGGGTCTCGGGCGCGATCGCGGTGGCCGCCGCGATGGGCGGCAGGAAGGAAGACACGGCCGTCACCATTTCCATCGTCGTGCTCTGGGCCGTGCTGATGATCTTCATCCTGCCGCTGGTCGCCCGCGCGCTCGGACTGCCGACCGGCATCGCCGGCGCCTGGATCGGCACCTCCGAATTCGCCGACGCAGCCGGGGTGGCGGCCGCCCACGCCTATGGCGGCTACGCCGGCCGGGTGGACGGAATTGCCGGCACGCCCGAGCAGGCGCTCCAGGCCTTCACCTTGATGAAGGTGGTCGGCCGCGATCCCTGGATCGGCATCTGGGCGGTCGGGCTGGCCATCGTCGCAACCACGCGCTGGGAGGCCCGTCCGGGGGGAAGCGCCCCCGATGCCGGCGAGATCTGGCGGCGGTTTCCGAAGTTCGTGATCGGCTTCTTCCTCGCTTCCGCGGTCATCACCATGGTGACCACGCAATACAGCCTCGAGGACTACAACCGCATCGTCGTCCCCGGCCTGATCGGACCGATCAAGAACCTGCTCACCTGGGCCTTCGTCTTCTGCTTTTTCAGCATCGGGCTGACGACGCGCTTTCGCGATCTCGCCGCCGCGGGTCCGAGGCCATTCGGAGCGTTCAGCGCCGGGGTGCTGGTCAATGTGGTGCTTGGCTTCGTGCTGTCGGTCTACGTGTTCGGTTCCTATTGGGAAGCGCTGGGGCAATGAGCCTTCCGGACCTGATCAGAAGCGCGCTGGAGGGCGGCGCCGGACGAACGGACACCTGCTTTTCGTGCCGGCATTTCTGTACAGGCGCGGCGCGCCTCGAGCGGGAACTGCCCGGCCTGACGGCGCTTTCCTCCGCCGCAGCCGCCGTCCGTGCCGAGGATGGGCTCTGCCTGCGGCATGACCTGATCATCAATGGCCGGCGCCGCTGCAGCGCCTATTCGGCCCGCCCGGGGTAATGCCCGGCCCCGGCTCCCCTGCGCTCCACTTCCGCTGCGCCCCCGGATCGTCACGGGCAGTGCGGTGGTGGCCGGGATCGTATTTGTCGGCCCGGGATATTCTGGCCCGCCTCAAGTACTTGCACTATTTTCTTCTGGCGATTCGCGGAGGGAGGGGTCGTTCCGGTGTTTCCACTCTTCAACCGCCGCTTGCCCGAACCTGCGATCGTGGTGTCAGTGCGCTACAGCGTGCTGTTGTCCGGGACGGCCGGTAGTCAGTGGCGCCTCGGACAGGCCGCGGCAAGCGATGACGACTATCGCGCCAAGCTGTTCGACCCCGACCGGCTCCGCCTTCATCATCGGCTTTTTTCCACGGTCACGCTCCCGTCGCTGCTTTCGCAGGTCCCGCGGCTGGAGGCGAAGAGCTTCCGGCTGAACGTGATCATATCGGACTGCCTGCCCACCACTCACAAACAGGCCCTCTACTCGACGATCCAGGGCATCGACTGGGTGCGGGTGGTGGAGCTGCCGCAGAACGCCTCTTCCGTTCCGCATGCCGACCTCGTCGCCCAGTTCCTCGAAGGGCGGCGGGCGAAAGGCGCCCTCCACGCGCACGCACGCCTCGATGACGATGATGCCGTGTCCGCCGACTTCTTCAGCAACCTCCGCCGCCATATCCGCCCCGAGCACGAGGGCTGGGTGGTATCGCAGGGCTTCGGCGTCACGGGACACCATGACGGGACGGCGTTCACCGCATTCGAGACCATGCTCTACCCCAAGATCGCCATCGGCCTTGCCTACATAGGAGGCCGCGCCATCGCCAACGTGCATGCGCTGAACAACCACATCCACGTCGACCGCAGGGTGCCGGTCATCCTGGATTCGCGGAAACTGGCGTTCATCCGGACCGTGCACGATCAGTCCGACACGGGCGCGGCCCTGAAGCACCGCACCGCGGCTCCCGATCCGAAAGAGCTGAAAGCCGCCTTCCCGTTTCTGTAGCGTCGAAACGATGCCACGGCGGGGGGACCGCGCACCCGCCCTCGGCGGTCAGGGCAGTCCGGTCTTGGCGAACTCTTCCCAGCCGACGAGGTTGGGCGCCGTTCCGTCCCCGCGCTCCGCGGTGGCGGCGGCCTTGGCCAGCTCTCGCTTCTGCCTTGCCTTCCAGGAGGCGCGGCGCCGGTTCTCGGCCGCGGTCTCCGCGTCCTGCTCGCGCCAGTCGACCACGAGATCCCGGTTCAGCGCGTCTTCGACGAAGGCGGGATCGAAGATGTGGAACGTGATCTTCTTGGCCCGCCCGCGCAGCTTGACGGTGCGCGTGCCGGCGCTCGGCAGCCGCCCGTCCTTCAGCCAGCGGTGCCGCTCGGTGGTCGATATCTGGAGGATGTCCTCGATCTCGCGGGGGATGACCGGCAACGTCTCGATCCCCTCGAGCGTCGCCTCGACCTTGGCGATCCACGGATCGCCGTCGATATCGGACGGGACGCTCAGGGTGAGTTCGCCCGGCCGCACGGCGACGCCGCGACGGGCGGCGAGCGGCAGGCGGGCCCGGACTTCCTGCAGGATGCCCTTGAGCCGTATCGAGGACCCCAGCGTTGCCGCATAGGGCAAGGTCCAGAGCGCGACGGTGTCGCCGTCTTCGTTTGTCGTCAGTGTCGGAGGCATGTGCCTGAAGTCGTTGGTGCGGTTACCGGTTTCAATGGCACCCAGCGCCCTACCCGATCAATCTTCAACTGCCGCGGCCGCACGAAAGCGTGGAACGACAACGCTCGTTGACGGTTGGCCTTTCCATCTCGGAGAGGTGGCGCGCATGGCCGACTATGAACTGATGTACTGGCCCCTTCCCTTCCGCGGACAGTTCGTGCGGGCGGTGCTGGCCTTTGCCGGCAGGAGCTGGACCGAAGTCGACCAGGGCCGGATGGTGCGGATCATGCGCGGCAGCGTCGGCGACATGCCCGTGCCGTTCATGGGGCCGCCCGTCCTCACCGACCACGCCGCCGGGTTCTCGCTTTCGGAGATGCCGGCGATCATCCTCTATCTCGGCGAGACTCTCGACCTCCTCCCCGCAACCGCGGCGCTCAGGGCGATGACGATCAAGGTCGTGAACGACGCCAACGACGTGATCGACGAGATCACCCTCGATGGCGGTCGCGAGATGTGGACCGCGGAAAAGTGGCAGGCGGCCGAGCCCCGCTTCGCCAGATGGATGACCATCTGGGAGGAGACGGGCCGCCGGCACGGGCTCGCGCAGGGCAGCGGCTACCTGCTGGGCGGCGATCGGCCCGGCGTGGCCGACGTGATCACCGCGACCTTGTGGCAGACCATGGCCGACCGCTTCAGCCGCATCCGCGACCTGCTCGGCGAGGCCGCCCCGATGACCGCCGACCTGTCGCGGCGCATATATGCCATGCCGCAGCTGGCCGCACTGGCCGCGAGGTCCCGGGAACTCTACGGCGACGGCTACGCCGGCGGCCAGATCGGCCAGTCCATGGCGAGGGTGCTGAACAGCTGAGCCGGCGGCGCGGATCAGCACTGCGCATCGGGGGCTGGATATTTCTGCGCAACAGTAGTTCTATCCGCAGTGCGGCACCGCGAGGCGTGCGATGAAGATACTGCTGCGTGTTCTCCTGCTCCTTTATTGCCTGGTGCCGGCGGTTGCGACCGCCGAGACCGGCCAGGCCGTCGCCGTCATCACCGATGCACGCGCGACACTGGGGCCGACCACCCGCGTCCTCGTCGCCGGCAGCGACCTCGCCATCGGCGAGACGGTTATCACCGACGCGCGCGGCCAGGTGCAGGTCCTCTTTTCCGACAACACCGAGCTGGTGATCGGGCCGAACTCGTCGCTCGTCCTCGAGGACTACCTCGTGCGCGGCGACGGCTCGGTGGGCAGGCTGGCGATCAACGCGCTTTCGGGCACCTTCCGCTTCGCGACCGGCAACTCCCCCAGGGATGCCTACTCCATCAACACGCCCGGCGGCACGATCGGCATTCGCGGCACGGCTTTCGACTTCTTCATCCTCGACGGGGTCACCTACCTGATCATGTACCACGGCACGGCAACCCTCTGTTCCGGTGGTTCCTCCTGCGTCGAGGTCAGCCAGAGCTGCCAGGTGGGCGCCTCGGACGGCACCTCGGCCCAGGTCGTGGGCCTCTCGACCGATGCCTCGCCATCCGAACGCGAGAGCCTGCGCGCCGGCTTCCGCTATGCGGCCAACCAGGCCCCGCTCGAGCCCGGCTTCCGCATCGGCGAAGTGCCGCAGTGCCAGCTCGCCGGGCCGCGGAAGCTGCAGCCCGTCGATGTCGCGGGCGTGCTCGACACCTGCGCCCCGGTGGTGACCGCCGAGTATGGCGGGAACCGGGACCGCTGGGGCGAATGCGGCGCGGCAGTGGCCGGCTATATCGGCGCGCTCGATCCCGATGCCCCCGACACGCCGCAGGTGATCGCCGACCTCGTCGTGCGCCTGGCCGAGCTGTTCGACCCCGGCGGCGACTGCGTCGCCAACCCGACCGAACTGCCCGATGCGATCATCCTTGCCGCCAGCCTGGTGCGGGACGCCGAGCAACGCGCCGGCATCGAGGAGATCGCCGCGACCATCGAGGATTGCGTCGTGCAGCGTACGGCCGCCCTCCCCGTCACCGAAGCCAGCGTCAACTGACGCCGCCGACAGATTTCCTGCACACGATGTCGATCGCGGCATCCCTGCTTCGTCGTGTAGTTGAAACGGCCGCCAGTCGCGGCGGCCGGCAGCAACAGGGACACCACATGCGCAAGCTCACCGCCGGCTTCTTCCACTCCGTCGACGGGGTCGTCCAGTCGCCCGACCAATGGCAGTTCGATAGTTTCGATGACGAGCTTGGCGCCCTGCTTGGCGCGACCATGCCCGCCATCGACACCGTCCTCATGGGCCGCGTCGGCTGGCAGGAATGGGCCGGCTACTGGCCGAATGCCGAGGCGGACGCCGACTTCGCCGCCTTCATCAACAACATGCCCAAGCACGTGGCGTCCCGCACGCTGCGGCAGCAGGACCTGTCGGCATGGCAGAACTCCACGCTCATCGAGGGCGACGTCGTAGAATATGCGCGCCGGCTCAAGGACCAGCCGGGCGGCGAGATCGCGGTCATGGGCGGCGTCTCGCTGGCGCGTCAGCTCCTCTTTGCGGGCCTCCTCGACGAGCTGACGCTGATCACCCACCCGGTCGTCGCCGGAAAGGGCAAGCACATGTTCGAGCCCACCGATCCCGTCACCCGGCTCGAGCTGAAGAAGAGCTATCCGACCAGCAAGGGCAACGTGATCTCGGTCTACGGCCTGAAGCCCGAGTAGCGGGAGGGCCACAAAAGGAAATCCCCGCTCGCGCGGGGATTTCTCATGTCGTTCCGATGGAACCGGAAGGTCCGGCTCAGCCTGCGGAGGTGTAGGACGTCTTCACCTGGGTGAAGAACTCCTGCGCGTACTTTCCCTGCTCGCGCGGCCCGTAGCTCGAGCCCTTGCGGCCGCCGAAGGGCACGTGGAAGTCGACGCCGGCCGTCGGCACGTTGACCATCACCATGCCGGCTTCGGCATTGCGCTTGAAGTGGGTCGCGTACTTGAGCGAGGTGGTGACGATACCGGCGGAGAGGCCGAAATCAGTGTCGTTGGCGACTGCCAGCGCTTCCTCGTAGTCCTTCACGCGGATCACTGCGGCCACCGGCCCGAAGATCTCCTCGCGCGCAATGCGCATCTGGTTGGTCGCCTCGGTGAACAGCGCCGGCTGCAGGAAGTAGCCCGGGTTGTCGGCCTTCACGAGGTCGCCGCCGGCGACGAGCCGCGCGCCTTCGTTCTTGCCGATCTCGATGTAGTCGGTGTCCTGCTTGAGCTGGCCGGGATCGACCACCGGTCCGATCTGCGTGCTCTTGTCGAGCGCATCGCCGACCTTGAGGTTGCGGATGCGCTCGGTCAGCGCCGCGACGAACTTGTCGTGGATGCCTTCGGTGACGATCAGGCGCGACGAGGCGGTGCAGCGCTGGCCGGTCGAATAGAACGCGCTCTGCGCCGTGCTCTCGACCGCGACGGCGAGGTCCGCATCGTCGAGGACGATGGTCGGGTTCTTGCCGCCCATCTCGAGCTGGAACTTGCGCATCACCTTGACGCTCGCTTCCGCCACGCGGCGACCGGTGTTGACCGAGCCGGTGAAGGTCTGCGCCACGATGTCCTTAGAATCGAGCATGGCCTGGCCGACGACCGAGCCCTTGCCCATCACGAGGTTCAGCACGCCCTTGGGCAGGCCGTTGCGGTGCAGGATCTCGACGATCGCCCACGAGCAGCCCGGCACCAGGTCGGCCGGCTTGAACACGATGGTATTGCCGTAGGCCAGCGCCGGCGCGATCTTCCAGGCCGGGATGGCGATGGGGAAGTTCCACGGCGTGATGATGCCGACGACGCCCATCGGCTCGCGCGTCATCTCGACACCGACGCCGGGGCGCACCGACGGCACGCTCTCGCCCGTGAGGCGCAGCGTCTCGCCGGCGAAGAACTCGAAGATCTGGCCGGCGCGGGTGACCTCGCCGATGCCTTCGGCCAGGGTCTTGCCCTCTTCGCGGCTCAGCAGCGCGCCGAGCTCTTCCTTGCGGGCGAAGATTTCGTGCGCCGTCCTGGAGAGGATTTCCCAGCGCTGCATGATGCCCGAGCGCGACCAGGCCGGGAACGCCGCCTTGGCGGCCGCGATGGCGTTGAGCGTGTCGTCGGCCGTGGCGCGGGCATACAGGCCCACCACCTCGTTGGTGTTGGACGGGTTGATGTTCTCCACGCCGTCGCCGCCGACCCATTCGCCGTTGATGAGGTTCTGGTGCAGTTCGGTCATGGCAAGCTTCCTTCTTTGGGTAGCGTGTATTTGCACGGCGGGCGGGTCTTTCTCAAGACCGCCTCGCCAAAAGTACGATTATTTGCCGCTCAGAGCAGCCCGGCCTTCGCGAGGTCCCGGAACAGGTGGCTCGCCCCATAGGTCCACGGCGCCGCTTCCGTCGCCAGCCGCACGGTGTTGCTCAGCGTGCCGAGCGAGGGCGTCGAGATGGAGACGACGTCTCCCGGCTTGTGGGTAAAGCCCTTGCCGGCGCCGCCGCGATCCTTCACCGGCGCGAACATGGTGCCCAGGTACAGCACGAACCCGTCCGGATACTGGTGGTGCCGCCCGATGGCCGACGCGATCAGCGACTCGGGGCTGCGCGAGATCTGGCTCATGTTCGACACGCCGGTGAGTTCGAACCCGTCCTCGCCCGTCACGTTCAGCGCGATGTCGGCCTGCTTGACCGTCTCGATGGTGAACCTGCCGTCGAACAGGCGGATGAACGGTCCCAGCGAGGCGGAGGCGTTGTTGTCCTTGGCCTTGCCGAGCAGCAGCGCCGAACGGCCCTCGACATCGCGCAGGTTCACGTCGTTGCCCAGCGTCGCGCCGACGATCGTGCCGCGCGAGTTGACGACCATCGCCACTTCCGGCTCGGGGTTGTTCCATTCCGAGATCGGCAGGATGCCGACATCGGCGCCGTAGCCGACCGAAGCCATCGGCTGGCACTTGGTGAAGATCTCGGCGTCCGGCCCGATGCCGACCTCGAGATACTGGCTCCACACGCCGCGCGCGATCAGCGTCTCCTTGACCTTCATGGCGGTCTCGGAGCCCGGCACCAGCTGGCTGAGGTCCGTGCCGATGAGACCCAGGATGTCCCTGCGCAGTTCATCGGCCCTGGCCTTGTCGCCGCGCGCCTGCTCCTCGATCACCCGCTCGAGCAGCGAGACGACGAAGGTGACGCCGGCGGCCTTCACCGCCTGCAGGTCGATCGGCGAGAGGAGCGAGGCCTCGGCCGGATTGGTCCGGCCCGACCAGGAATTTTCGAGCAGCCGGTCGAGGTTGCCGATCACCGGCCCCATGCTCGCCTTGACGTAGCCGGCCGGATCGTCGAGTTCGGCGATGTCGCGCGTGGTCGGAGCGTCCCTGCTGGTGATGTCGAGCACGTCGCCGTCGCGTACCGTGACGATGCGCGGATGGTCATGCCCCGGTACGCGGGCCCTGCCCAGCAGCACGCCTTCGGACGGAACGATCGGATTGGCCACGGCATCCCCCTCGGTTTTCGCGGCCGCTACCTAACCCGTCGCCGGAAAACATGTCCAGCCGCGGCCGAGGTACGTACCGCCAACTTTCGTTCCACCCGCTCCCCAAGGATGGGGTCCCGGCCGGCGTCCAAGGTCATGGAGGGGCATTCAAATCCCGTTCAGGTACGCCGCACTAACACCCCAATG
Organism: Pseudomonadota bacterium; assembly: GCA_023430705.1. Taxonomy (GTDB): domain Bacteria; phylum Pseudomonadota; class Alphaproteobacteria; order Rhizobiales; family Devosiaceae; genus Devosia_A. Next base: position 8,646 of record JAEYZJ010000339.1, read on the forward strand.
ACCGGCCAGCCTCGGCCGGTCGTCCGGGCCACACCGGAGCGCGATCGCCCTGCGATCCCGCGACCACTCGATAGGAGAGACGCATGCGTCCGTTTACCGCCGCCATGATCCCCCTCATGCTCGCGACCGCCCTCAGCGCCGCCCCTGCCCTCGCGCAGGACAGCACCGGCCCCGGCACGATCTCGATCGGCGGCCTTGGCGAGGTGGCGGCAGCGCCCGACACGGCCTTCATCAATTCCGGCGTCACCACCCAGGGCGCGACCGCGAGGGAGGCGCTCGACGCCAACACCAAGGCGATGAACGAGCTGCTCGAGACCCTCAAGGCCGCCGGCATCGAGGCGCGCGATATCCAGACCTCCGGCTTCTCGGTCAATCCGAACTACGTCTATTCGGACGCCCGCGACGCCAACGGCTACCAGCTGCCACCCAAGATCACCGGCTACCAGGTGTTCAACACCGTCAACGTCCGGGTGCGCGACCTGTCGATCCTGGGCAGCGTCCTCGACAAGTCGGTGAGCGTCGGCGCCAATACCGTCAACGGCATCAGCTTCACCGTGAACGACCCGTCCAGCCTCTACGACGAGGCCCGCAAGCTCGCCTTCGCCGACGCGCGCAAGAAGGCCGAGCTCTATGCCGAAGTCGCCGGCGAGGAGCTCGGCGAGCTCCGCAACATCAGCGAAACGCAGAACTTCGCCCCGCCCCAGCCCTACATGATGAAGGCCGTCGCCCAGGATTCCGCCGGCGCCGTCCCCATCGCCACGGGCGAGTTGAGCTACCAGATCAACGTCCAGGTCACCTGGGCCCTCGACTGATCGGTTCGGCGGGCGGGCTCCGGCCCGCCCCAGCCGGCGAGCACCTTCCACAGTCGGGTGCCCCCGGTCATTCTCCGAGCAGGTGCAGCACCACCTGGCGCCGATGCGGCCTCGCCCGGTGCTCGAACAGGTATATGCCCTGCCAGGTGCCCAGCGCCGGCATCCCGTCGGCCACCGGGATCGACAGCGAGGTCTGCGTCAGTGCCGACCTGATATGGGCCGGCATGTCGTCGGGACCCTCGAGCCGGTGCGTGACCCAGTCCATGCCCTCCGGCACGAGCTGACGGAAGAACGTCTCGAGGTCGTGGCGCACGTCGGGATCGGCATTTTCCTGGATCAGCAGCGAGCACGACGTGTGCCGGCAGAACAGGGTGAGGAGCCCTGTCGTCAGCCCCGACCCGCCCACGAAGCGCTCCACCTCCGCGGTGATCTCGTAAAGGCCGATGCCCCGTGTCGCGACCTCGATGCCGTGCTGCGCCTGCTCCACGCCGAAACTCCCTGAAATGCCGCGTCTCGCGCACTTCCCTGTCGCACTGGTGCCACGATTGCCCCATCCTGTCTGCCCCGTCGGGAACCGGATTCGCATCGTGGCGTTTCGCGGTCCGACGGGGGTATGTCGAGCAACTGCGGAAGGTCTGCCGGATCCGTTCAGGTTCGGTTCAGCAGGACAGCGTCACTTCTCAAGCAACTGACTTCAAAAAAAGGACAAAACCCATGCGCATTCGAAACTGGCTCCTTACGGGCACCAGTCTCGCCGTCCTCGCATTGGTCCCGAGTGCCGCGTTCGCGCAGCAGGCCGAATACCAGGCGCTGCAGGACGCCCAGGCCGCCGGCGACGCGGACGCAATCTCCAGCGCGGAGCAGGCCCTCCGCGAAGCCTGCATCGTGAATGGCTATAGCAGCGTCCAGGAATGCATCGCCGCCATAACCGGCGGTGGCCAGCCTGCGCAGGCCGAAGAACCTGCGCAGGCCGAAGAGCCCGCTCCGGCCGAAGAACCCGCACCGGCAGAGGAGCCCGCACCGGCAGAGGAGCCCGCTCCCGCTGAAGAGCCGGCCCCCGCTGCCGAAGAGCCCCCGCCGCCGCCCGAGGAACCTGCCCCGGTCGAAGAGCCCGCTCCCGTGGAAGAGCCTGCTCCCGCTGAGGAACCCGCTCCTGTCGAGGCGCCGGCTCCGCAGGAGGAAGCACCTGCGCCCGCCGCTGCCGAGGAGCCCGCTCCCGCAGCCGAGGAGCCTGCCGCTGAAGAGCCGGCCCCGGCCGCCCAGCCATCCGGCCCCTCTGCCGAGGAGCAGCAGGCCGCGTTCGTCGCCGAACTCCAGGCTGCCGTGGATGACTATCAGGCAGCGCTCAACCTTGCCGCGACCGACTACGAAGCCGCCCGGACCCAGGCTGACGCCGCTGCCGCCCGCATCGCGCAGCTGTGCACCGAGAATGGCTACCCGGACGTCCAGTCCTGCATCGGCCAGGACCTGCCGCCGCTGCCGCCTCCGCCCGCCCCCGCGGCCGAGGAGCCTGCAGCCGGCGAACCCCAGGAGCAGCAGGCAGAGCAGCCCGCCGCCGAGCAGCCCGCCGAGCAGCCGGCTGCCGAACAGCCCGGCGAAGTCGGCCCGACCGACGTTCCGGCCGACGCTGACGCCGCCGACCCGCAGCAGGCTGCGCTCGACCAGTTGGGCACCGCCGTCGAACTCTACAATGTCGGCATCGGCCAGCTGCAGAACGGCGACCCGGCCGGTCAGTCGACCATCGATGCCGCCAACAACCAGTTCGCCCAGATCTGCGCCGCGCTCGGCATCGACGACGTTGCCCAGTGCCTCGAGCAGAACGGCATCACCCTGCCGCCCATGCCCGACGTGCCGGCTGCTGCCCCGGCCCCGCCGCCGATCGCGGGACTGCCCGGCGCAGGCGAGGACGTCACGCCCGAGGCGACCGAGGTCCTGCCCGAGAACGTGGCCCCCGAGGCCGCTGCCTTCGTGCTCGACAGCGCCAAGGACATCTCGTCCGAAGTCGCCACCGGTAACGAGCCGGCCGAACAGCCGGCCGCACCGACCGAGCCCCCGCCGCCGCCCCCGGCC
>JAEYZJ010000362.1 GCA_023430705.1 Pseudomonadota bacterium
CCTATGTGGCGCTCGACGGCAATATCGGCTGCATGGTCAACGGCGCCGGCCTTGCCATGGCGACCATGGACATCATCAAGCTCTACGGCGCCGAGCCAGCCAACTTCCTCGACGTGGGCGGCGGCGCTTCCAAGGAGAAGGTGACGGCAGCGTTCAAGATCATCACCGCCGACCCCAACGTGCAGGGCATCCTGGTCAACATCTTCGGCGGTATCATGCGCTGCGACATCATCGCCGAAGGCGTGATCGCGGCGGTCAGGGAAGTCGGGCTGAAGGTGCCGCTGGTGGTGCGCCTCGAGGGCACCAACGTCAAGGAAGGCAAGGCCATCCTCAACTCGTCGGGGCTCGACGTAATCAGTGCCGACGACCTCGACGACGCGGCGCAGAAGATCGTCGCCGCTGTGAAGAACCGCTGAGACCCGGGGAACAAGATGTCCATTCTCGTCAACAAAGACACCCGCGTCCTGGTCCAGGGCCTGACCGGCAAGACCGGCACTTTCCACACCGAGCAGGCGCTCGCCTACTACGGCACCAGGATGGTCGGCGGCGTGAATCCCAAGAAGGCCGGTGAAATCTGGACCTCGGGGCTCGATTCCAGCGCGACGCTCCCGGTCTTCGCCTCGGTGGCCGAGGGCAAGGAACGTACCGGCGCCACGGCGTCTGTAGTCTATGTGCCGCCGGCGGGCGCCGCGGACGCCATCATCGAGGCGATCGAGGCCGAGATCCCGCTGATCGTCTGCATCACGGAGGGCATTCCCGTGCTCGACATGGTGCGCGTCAAGGCCCGGCTCGACAAGTCGAAGTCGCGGCTGCTGGGACCGAACTGCCCGGGGGTGCTCACCCCGGAGGAGTGCAAGATCGGCATCATGCCTGGCTCGATCTTCTCCAAGGGCTCGGTGGGCATTGTTTCCCGCTCCGGCACGCTTACCTATGAGGCAGTGTTCCAAACCACCAATGCGGGGCTCGGCCAGACCACTGCCGTCGGTATCGGCGGCGACCCGGTCAAGGGTACCGAGTTTATCGACGTGCTCGAGATGTTCCTCAAGGATGACGCCACACAGTCGATCATCATGATCGGCGAGATCGGCGGCTCTGCCGAGGAAGATGCGGCGCAGTTCCTGATCGATGAGGCCAAGCGCGGCCGCAAGAAGCCCATGGCAGGCTTCATCGCCGGACGCACGGCCCCCGCCGGCCGGACGATGGGCCATGCGGGCGCCGTGATCTCGGGCGGCAAGGGCGGCGCCGAGGACAAGATCGCGGCGATGGAACGTGCGGGCATAAAGGTGTCGCAGTCGCCTGCGAGGATTGGTCAAACGCTCGCGGACGTTCTAAAAGGCTGAGCGAGGGTTACGAGCGGATGTTGAAGGCGCGGGCAGGCCCGCGCCTTAACGTCAAACAAAGGACTTAACGGGCACTTAGGCCCGTGCGGCGTTGCCCGGTCGAACGATTCCCGGGCAGTTTGAAAGGATGGCGGGGTCTAACGCCCTGCGACGGACATGACCCGACAAGATAAGAACGAACAGTTCTTGCTCTCTTCTTTCCTTTACGGCGGTAACGCCGACTACATCGAAGGGCTGTACGCCCGCTATCAGGCAGATCCGAGTTCGATCGACCCGACCTGGGCGTCGTATTTCAGCCGCCTCGAAGACACCCCCGGGGACGTCGAGAAGAACGCCGAGGGGCCGAGCTGGGCCCGCAGCGATTGGCCGCAGGCGGCCAATGGCGAGCTGGTCTCGGCACTCGACGGCAACTGGGGCCAGATTCAGGTGAAGGTGCAGAAGGCTGTGGCCGAGAAGGCCAGGGCCGAGCAGGCACCGGCGCCGACCGCCATCGATGTGCTGCAGGCGACCCGCGACTCGATCCACGCGATCATGATGATCCGCGCCTACCGGATGCGCGGGCACCTGCATGCCGACCTTGATCCGCTGAAGATGCGGCCCGAGGAGCCGGCGCCGGAACTTGATCCGCGCACCTACGGCTTCACCGAGGCCGACTACGACCGCAAGATCTTCATCGACAACTATCTGGGCCTCGAGTACGCGACGGTTCCCCAGATGCTGGAGATCCTGCAGCGCACCTACTGCTCGACGGTGGGCGTCGAGTTCATGCACATCTCCGATCCCGAGGCCAAGCAGTGGATCCAGGAGCGGATCGAAGGCCCGGACAAGTCGATCAGCTTCACGCCCGAAGGCAAGAAGGCGATCCTCAACAAGCTGGTCGAGGCCGAGGGCTTCGAGAAGTTCATCGACGTCAAGTACACCGGCACCAAGCGCTTCGGCCTCGACGGGTCCGAAGCGCTGATTCCGGCGCTCGAGCAGATCATCAAGCGCGGCGGTGCGCTCGGCGTGAAGGACATCGTGCTCGGCATGGCGCATCGCGGCCGGCTGAACGTCCTTACCCAGGTGCTTGCGAAGCCCCACCGTGCCCTGTTCCACGAGTTCAAGGGCGGCGCCTTCTATCCGGAGGAGGTCGAGGGTTCGGGCGACGTGAAGTACCACCTGGGTGCTTCGGCGGACCGTGAGTTCGACGGCAACAACGTCCACCTGTCGCTGACGGCGAACCCGTCCCACCTCGAGATCGTCGATCCGGTGGTGCTGGGCAAGGCGCGGGCCAAGCAGGATCAGCGCTCGGCGGTCGACGGCCACTTTCTTGCCGACACGCGCCAGACCGACCGCTCGGTGGTCATGCCGCTTCTCATCCATGGCGACGCGGCCTTCGCAGGGCAGGGTGTCGTGGCCGAGTGCCTGGGCCTGAGCGGTCTCAAGGGGCACCGGACGGGCGGCTCCATCCACTTCGTCATCAACAACCAGATCGGCTTCACCACGGCGCCGATGTACTCGCGCTCCTCGCCGTATCCGACCGATGTGGCCAAGATGATCGAGGCGCCGGTCTTCCATGTGAACGGCGACGACCCGGAGGCCGTGGTCTACGTCACCAAGGTGGCGGTGGAGTACCGGCAGCGCTTCGGCAAGCCCGTCGTCATCGACATGTTCTGCTACCGCCGCTTCGGCCACAACGAAGGCGACGAGCCGAGCTTCACCCAGCCGCTGATGTACTCGAAGATTCGCGGCCACGAGACGACGCTGGACCTCTACTCCAAGCGCCTGATCGGGGAAGGCCTCGTTACCTCCGAGGAAGTCGACAAGCTGAAGGCCGACTGGCGCCAGCACCTGGAGACCGAGTTCGAGGCTGGCCAGGATTTCCGCCCGAACAAGACCGACTGGCTCGATGGCGTGTGGAAGGAACTGAAGCGCGCCGATGTCGAGGGGCCGCGGCGAGGCGAAACCGGGGTGCCCGTGGCCGACCTCGTCCAGATCGGAGAGCGGCTGACAAAGGTACCCGCCGGCTTCAGCGTCCACAGGACCGTCAAGCGGTTCATGGACAACCGGCTGGCCGCGATCGAATCGGGTGAAGGCATCGACTGGGCGACCGGCGAGGCGCTGGCATTCGGGACGCTGCTCGCCGAGGGACACCCGGTGCGCCTCTCCGGCCAGGATGTCGAGCGCGGCACGTTCAGCCAGCGGCATTCGGTCCTCAACGACCAGGAACGCGACGGCGAAACCTACACCCCGCTCAACAATGTGGCCGACAACCAGGAGCGCTACGAGGTCATCAACTCGATGCTCTCAGAAGAGGCGGTCCTGGGCTTCGAGTACGGCTACTCGCTGGCCGAACCCAACACGCTGACGCTGTGGGAAGCCCAGTTCGGCGACTTCGCCAACGGCGCCCAGGTGGTGGTCGACCAGTTCATCTCTTCGGGTGAGCGCAAGTGGTTCCGCATGTCCGGCCTCGTGATGCTGCTGCCGCATGGCTATGAAGGCCAGGGGCCGGAGCACTCCTCGGCACGGCTCGAGCGCTATCTGCAGCTGTGCGCCGAGGACAACATGCAGGTCGCCAACTGCACGACGCCGGCCAACTACTTCCACATCCTGCGCCGGCAGCTGAAGCGCGACTTCCGCAAGCCGCTGATCCTGATGACGCCCAAGTCGCTGCTGCGGCACAAGAAGGCCGTATCGGGCTTGGTTGAGTTCGGGCCGGATTCGACCTTCCACCGGCTGCTTTGGGACGACGCAGAAGCGCCGGGGGTGCCCAAGACCTCGATCAAGCTGGCGGCCGACGCCGATATCCGGCGGGTCGTGCTGTGCTCGGGCAAGGTCTACTACGACCTGCTCGAAGAGCGCGAGAAGCGCGGCGTCAACGATGTCTACCTGCTGCGCATCGAGCAGCTCTATCCGTTCCCGGCCAAGGCCCTGCTCGATGAACTCAACCGGTTCCAGAACGCTGAAATCGTCTGGTGCCAGGAGGAGCCGAAGAACATGGGCGCCTGGGCCTTCGTCCAGCCCTATGTCGACTGGGTGCTGGACCAGATGAATCGCGGCGGCGAACGTCCGGTCTATGCCGGCCGGCCCGCTTCGGCCGCGACGGCCACCGGCCTGATGCGAAAGCACCTGCAGGAACTGCAGCAGTTCCTCGAGCAGGCACTCGGCAAGTAGTAATTGCGGCGGGGCGAGGCGCCCCGCCAAAGGATTGAATGCTTGCAAGAGCAGGCGGCAATGAAGGACCAGAACTGATGGCGACTGACATCCGGGTGCCCACGCTGGGCGAAAGCGTCACCGAGGCGACGATCGGCCAGTGGTTCAAGAAGGTCGGCGACACGGTCGCCGCCGATGAGCCGGTGGTGGAACTCGAGACCGACAAGGTGACGATCGAGGTGCCGGCCCCGAGCGC
>JAEYZJ010000025.1 GCA_023430705.1 Pseudomonadota bacterium
ACCCGCATCGTCGAGGTTCTCGACGTGCCGGTGAACATCGAGGACAAGCCGAACGCCGTGCCGCTGACCCGCGACATGGACGGGTCGGTCGACTTCAAGGATGTCACCTTCGGCTACCGCAAGGGCCAGCCGGTGCTCAGGAACGTCAGCTTCCGCGTCAACCCGGGCGAGACGGTCGCCATCGTCGGCCCCACCGGTTCGGGCAAGTCGAGCTGCATGTCGCTCGTCCACCGCTTCTACGACGTGTGGGACGGCTCGGTCACGGTCGGCGGGCACGACGTGCGCGACGTCACGCAGGACTCGCTCGGCGAGCAGGTCGCCATGGTGCTGCAGGAGCCGTTCCTGTTCACCGGGACCGTCATCGAGAACATCCGCTACAACAAGGTGTCGGCCACGCGCGAGCAGGTGATCGATGCTGCCAGGGCGGTCGGCGCGCACGACTTCATCATGTCGCTGGCCCATGGCTACGACACCAAGCTCGAGCAGCGCGGCGGCAACCTGTCGCTCGGCCAGCGCCAGCTGATCAGCTTTGCCCGTGCGCTCGTCGCCGATGCGAAGATCCTCGTCCTCGACGAGGCGACGGCCAACATCGACAGCTACACCGAGATGCAGATCCAGAAGGCCCTCAAGCGCCTTCTCGAAGGCCGCACCGGCCTCGTCATCGCGCACCGGCTGGCCACCATCCGCGGCGCCGATCGGATCATCGTGCTGCAGAACGGCGAACTGCTGGAGTCGGGCAACCACGACGAGCTGATGAAGAAGCAGGGCCTCTACTCGAAGCTCTACACCATGAACTACTCGAGCTTCGACGACCTGCCCGAGAATGCCGAGGACAACGCCGCGGCGGCAGTGGGCAAGGCGACTTAGGTCCCCGGGGGACGCCTCAGTCGGCCGCGGCGTCGGCCACTGCCAGCATCGGACCGTAGCCGCCGTGCCAGGACGTGTCGTTGCGTCCGAGCGCCGGGTCATGGATGCCCGCGCCCCGGCCGCCGTCGAGGAACAGCGCGTTGGGGCAGCCGAGGCGGTCGCGGAACAGCAGGGCGAAGTCGTAGAAGTTCACCGCGCCGTCGCTGATCGCGAACACCACCTCGCCCTCGCCCTCGCCCTCGCCGCAGACGCCGACGCCGCTGCGGCGGGTGCGGTCGGTCCCGCCCGGGATCAGCGCCGGGTGCAGTTGCCCGCCGATCACGAGCATCGGCCCCGACTGCGTGGCGATCCGCGCCGCCGGTGCCGTCGCGGCATAGGCCTCGGCGGTGAGAATCCCCGCCCGTCCATCCGCAACGAAGAACACGCCGTTGGGCTTTTTGTAGAAGTTCGGCACCGGGGTCTGGCCGGGCGGGGCCTCGCCGCCGTTGAGCTTCACCAGCGTCTCGCCGTCCTCGACATGGAGCCCGATGGGCCGGAAGTCGGTGTCGTACATGCCGGCGTTGATGGCAAAGACGAGCTTCCCGCCTTGCTCGCGCAAACCTGCGGCGAGCGCGCCGAAACTGCGGTAGGGCCGGCCGCGAGCATCGCGCCAATGGAGGCCGATCTCGTCCGGCGCGGCGCGGCAGACGGTGTAGCGGGTCGCCTCGACCTGGAGCTTGCCGCAGATCGGGGCGGCGGGCGCGGCGGCCGCGGGACCGGCGAGGGGGAGGGATGCGAGAAGGAGGGATGCGAGAAGGGAAAGGGAAGCGAGTCTCATCGGGCAAGTGTCGCCGCGTCGTTCGCCCGGTGCAAGCGCGACGCCTTTTGGGTCTGGCGCTGGCGGGCGGCTTCCTCTCCAATGCCGAACAAGATCGAGGAGATTCTGCATGCCCGCACTACCGGACCATACCCTCAACGACGGCACCACGCTTCCGGCCATCGGGCTGGGCACCTATGCGCTGCGGGGCATCCCCGGCGCCGAGGCCATGGCCGATGCACTGCGCCAGGGCTACCGCCTGGTGGACAGCGCCGTGAACTACGAGAACGAGGGCGCCGTGGGCAGGGCGGTGCGCATGTCGGGCGTGCCGCGCGAGGAGGTCCGCGTCACCTCCAAGCTTCCCGGCCGGCACCACAAGAAGCCGAACGTCACCTGGGCCATCGAGGAATCCTTGCTTCGCTCTGGCCTCGACTACCTCGACCTCTACCTGATCCACTGGCCCAACCCGAGCCAGCAGCTGTTCGTCGAGGCGTGGGAAGGCATGATCGAGGCGCGCGAGCGCGGCCTCGTCCGCTCCATCGGCGTCTCCAACTTCCTGCCCGAGCATCTGGACGAACTGATCGCAAGGACCGGCGTCACGCCCAGCGTAAACCAGATCGAGCTGCATCCCTATTTCAACCAGGCCGAACAGCGCGCCGCCGACAAGGCGCGGGGCATCCTTACCGAGGCGTGGACGCCCATCGGCAAGGGCACGGCGCTGCTCGCCGAGCCTCAGATCACCGCCATCGCGACCAGGCACGGCCGCACGCCGGCCCAGGTCGTGCTGCGCTGGCACACCCAGCTGGGTGTGCTGCCCATCCCCAAGTCCGCCAGCGCTGCGCGCCGCGGCGAGAACCTCGAGATTGCGGGGTTCACCCTCGACGATGCGGATATGGCCGCGATCGCCCAGCTCAACCGCGCCAACGGCCGCCTCTTCGACGGCGACCCCAGGACGCACGAGGAGTTCTGAGGCGGCACACGGCTCCGCGCGGTCAGGCCGGCTCGTAGTGCAGCCTGATCACGCCGCCGTCCATGACCGTGCTGTCCGCGAGCCGCAGCGGCGGACGCGGGCCGGCGAAGTACGGCGTGCCCGATCCCAGTACCACCGGGTGCAGGTAGATCTGGTAGACGTCGATCAGGCCGAGGTCGCCGAGGCTCTTGGCCAGCCTCGTGCCGCCCACCTCGATCGTGCCCTCGTGCTCGTCCCTCAGCTTCTTCACGGCCTCGCCGAGATCGCCGGTGAGCAGCGTCGCGTTGGGACCGACCGAGTTCAGGGTCGTCGACACCACCCACTTGGGCAACTTGCGCCAGGCCGCCGCGAACTCGTGCTCGGCCGTGCCCCAGTCGTCCTGGTCGTCGTCCCAGTAGACCATGAGCTCGTAGAGCCGGCGACCATAGAGGCTGCCGGTCAGTTCCTTGGTCTGCTCGATGAAGTGACGAAACAGCCCTGCGTCCGGCGCGAAGGCGTCATGGTCCACGTATCCGTCCAGGGACTGGTTCATGCCGAAGACGAGCTTGGCCATGTCTTCCTCCTCATTGCCGGGCGCCGGCCCCCCTCGGGCCTGCATTCATGCCGTCGCCTGTGCTAACAGTGGGCAGTGCGGAGGAACCACCTTTATTTTGCAACCGGTTCGGGGAGGGGATGCGATGAACCACCGACGCCTTGGGTGTCCGATCAACCTGACGCTCGAGACCTTCGGCGATCGCTGGAGCCTCATCGTGCTGCGCGACATCATGTTCGGCAACCGCCGCACCTTTCGCGCCCTCCACGCCGACAGCATCGAGGGCATCGCGACCAACATCCTCACCGACCGGCTGAGGCGCCTCGTCGCCAACGGGCTGCTGTCACGGCGTCCCGATCCCGGCCATCGGCAGCGGATCGTCTACAGCCTCACCGAGAAGTCGATCCAGCTCGTGCCGCTGATGGCGATGATGGGCAGCTGGGGGCTGCGGCACACGCTCCCCGCCACCGAGCTCGCCATCCGCGCCGAAGTCCTCGAGGCGGGCGGGCCGCCGCTCTGGGACGAGTTCATGGACGAGCTGCGCCATCTCCACCTCGGCGCCCCGCGCCCGGCGCGCTCGGCCCTCGCGCGGCTGCAGGCGGCCTACGAGGCCGCCGTCGCGGCGTAGTTCGGCGAAGCCGGGGCCGATCGCCTCGGTACCCCACATGCGCAGCACGCCGGTAGCACTGTCCAGGCGACGCGGTGCCGCCCGGAACGATGATTGGCGGCAAGTCAGCTGATGCGGTTGGTCAGCGTACCAAGATTATCCATGGTCAGGACGACTTCGTCGCCCTTCCCCAGCACCTTGCCGACCTCTGCGGCCGAGCCGTCACCGACAGTACCGCTGCCGAAGATCTCGCCGGGGACCAGGATCTCGTTGGTGGAGGCGTGGGCGATCATCTGGTCGAAGCGCCAGTGCATGGTCGAGGTGCTGGTATCGCACCACGGCTGGCCCGAAACGGTCGCGGTCATGCGCAGATTGTAGATGTCGGCAA
>JAEYZJ010000053.1 GCA_023430705.1 Pseudomonadota bacterium
TCGAAGAAGTAGTTGGGATGCCGGCTGAGCGACCAGAGGCCCGCGTCGCACACCCGGCCCCGGTTGGCCGGATCGGCCGCGAAACGGCGCAGTTGCCCGTCGCTGATCCCCTCGCCCACGATGGCGCAACCCGCAATGAGCACGCCCAGGGCATCGCCGATGCCGAGCGGCCCCGGGGCATGCGCCGCGGCCATCACCGACAGCGCCAGCACCAGCGCGACTGCGGCCTGGATCTCGAGGAAGATGAGCATCTGTCGCTGCCAGTCGGCGCCCCAGCCGCGCCTGAGTTCGGCATAGCGCGGATCGTCGGCGCCCCTGAGGGTGCGGCGCGTGATGTGGATGCCGAGCCGCAGCGACCAGATCGCGACCAGCGCCGCGACCAGCCAGTTGCGCGCCGTCGGCGCGCTACCCAGCGGCACGAGGGCCGCGGCGACACCCGAGATGCCCACGGTGAAGCTCCAGAACGCATCGGTCCAGCCGGCATTGCCGGTGTGGATGACGACCCGCCAGGCGACCGCCATCGCGACCCCCGCGAAAACGGCGATCAGGAGTGCTGCGACCCACAGGCTCATTCGGCCGGCTCCGATACATGCCCGGCGCTGCGGCGCGGGGCGCTATGGGCGATCCGCTGGCGCGCCGGCCGCCAGTCGAGAAGCCTGATGCCCCTCGCGAGAAGCTTCAGCGCCTCCCAGTGGATGGCGGCGACGACCTTGAATGTCATCAGCGGGTAGCGCAGCAGCAGCCGCAGCAGCGCCCGGTCGGTGAGCGCTTCGCGCCGTCCCGTGAACGAGGCCGTCAGCAGCAGTCCCTCGGCGTCGTCCTCGAGGATGGAGACCCCGACGCGCTCGCCCGGCGGCAGGATGCGGAAGCGATAGGTGCATTCCATCGGCATGAATGGCGAGACGAAGAAGCGCTTGGCCGCCTCGTGCCGCACGATGCCACCATCCCCACCCTGCGCCGGCAGCACATAGGTGTGCCGTTCGCCGTGGGTGTTGTGGACTTCGTAGAGAATGGCCTGCACCTGCCCGTTGCGCGCGTAGCAGAAATAGACGCTGAGCGGATTGAACACGAAGCCGAACATGCGCGGGTAGCAGAGCAGCTCGACCCGCCCGCCGTCCCAGTCGATGCCCGCCTCGCAGACGAGCCGGCCGATCCACTCGCGCAGCGGTAGCTGCCCGTCGCCGTGGTCGCGAGCGAAGAACCCGAAGAGGCCCGGGCGCTCGATGCCGAGGAGCCTGAGCTTGATGTCCTCGAGTTCGTCGAGATCGAGCAGGAGGGAGAAGACGCGGTAGCGCAGCCGGTGCCGCTTCGGCCTGAGCCGGGCATGGACGACCTCGCCGGCATAGATGCCCGATCTCATGGCGCAGGCTCGAGTTCGCGCGGACGGCTCGCGATGCGGCTCCGCTTCGCGGTCCAGGGCGCCGGCGCCCCGAGCGCTTTGGCCACCGCGAGGCCGGACTGCAGCGCATCCTCGTGGAAGCCGTAGCCGAAATAGCTGCCGCAGAACCAGGTGTTGCGCGCCCCCTGCAGCCGCCAGAGCTGCTCCTGCGCCGCCAGCGCCGAAGCATCGAACAGCGGGTGGGTGTATTCGATGGCGCTGATGACGCTGCCCGGCCTGGGCGGACGCACCGGATTGAGCGTGACAAACAGCTCCCGCCTGGTCTTTAGCGACTGCAGGTGGTTCATCCAGTAGCTCACGCAGAGCGGGGCGGCCTCGTCGCCGCCTTCGGCCTCGATGTAGTTCCAGCTGGCCCAGACGCTGCGCCGCTTGGGCATCAGCGAGCGGTCGTCGTGCAGCACCGCGAGGTTGGGCGTGTACCTGAAGGCGCCGAGGACGCCGCGCTCGTCCTCCGAGGGATCGGCGAGCAGCCGGACGGCCTCGTCGGCATGGGCCGCGATCACGACGTCGGTGAAGGTGTCGATTTCGCCCGCCATGTCCTCGACGGTGACGAGCCCGCCGGTGCGGCTGATGTGCCGCGCCGCCCCGCGCATCGCAACCGCGCTTCCCATCTCGCGCCGCAGCGCCTCGACATAGGCGCGGCTGCCGCCCGAGACCGTGCGCCACTGCGGGCGCCCCACGACCTGCAGCAGACCGTGGCTGGAAAAGAACCTGAGGAACGAGCGCATCGGATAGTCGCGGATCTGGCTGGCGGTGGTCGACCAGATCGCCGCGCACATGGGCAGGACGTGCTCCTCGACCAGGGCGTCAGAGTAGCCCTGCCGCGCGAGGAAGTCACCGAGGCTGGTGCCCTCAAGGCTGTCGTGGTCGATCTCGCGCGCCACCCGGTAGAACTGCACGATCTCCCCGATCATGCGCCAGAAGCGCGGCGAAACGAGGTTGCCCGGCTGCCCGAAGAGCCCCAGCGGCCGACTGGAGTATTCGAGCCGCCCGCCCCCCACCGAGACGCCCAGCGACATGTCGGCATCGTGGCTGGGAACCCCGAGATGCTCGAGCATGGCGACGAAGTTCGGGTAGTTGGCGGGGTTGAAGACGATGAAGCCGGTGTCGACCGGAATCCGGCCCTCCGGACAATCGACATCCACCGTGTTGGCATGACCGCCGAGCCAGCTGTTCTTTTCGTAGAGCACCACCTCGTGCCGGCGGCTGAGCAGCCAGGCAGCCGAGAGGCCTGCCACGCCCGCCCCAACCACGGCTATGCGCCGGCCATGAGTATGTCCGAGCTCGGAATGATGTCGCACCGTGTCTGTTTCCCCATTGATGACGGGAGCAGCTACGGAGCCCGGCACGCGATGGTTTCAGCCCACGCACAAAAAGCCACGCGTCTTGAAACAGTTGGGCGGAAGGTGCCGTTTCTGGGAGGAAAGCAGGAGAAGCTCGATGCCCCCGTTCGTCGTCGCCTATATCGGATCGGCCCTCGTCATGCTGGTGCTCGACGCCATCTGGCTGATCACCATGGTGCCCCGCATCTACAAGCCGGCACTGGGCGACCTGCTGGCCGACCCGCCCAACCTTCCGGTCGCTGGCGTGTTCTATCTCCTCTATGTCGTCGGCATCGTGTTCTTCGCGGTGATGCCGGCGCTGGAAGCGCGGTCGTGGCTCGCGGCCCTCGGCGCGGGCGCCCTGCTGGGGCTCGTCGCCTATGGCACCTACGACTTCACCAACCTCTCGACGCTGAAGAACTGGCCGGTGGGACTGAGCCTCATCGACGTCGCCTGGGGCACGGTGGTGACGGCGCTGGCTGCGCTCGCCGGTTATGCCGCAACCATGTGGCTGGCCCCGCCGGCAGCGGCCTGAGGCCGCTACTCGACGGCGACGATCTTGTAGCGCTGGCCGGCCACCAGCGTGTCGCCCGGATAGAGGTTGTTGAGGATGTAGAAGAGGTCCCGGCCCCGGCTCAGTCCGCTCATCTTGCGGGCAAGCGAGTCGGCGGTATCGAGTGAACCTGCCGTAACGGTGCGCACGACGAGCTGGCGCACCTGCGCGAGATCCTTGGCGGTCGTTGCCCGGAAGCTCTTCAGTGTGTCGTTCGCCGCCTTGCTGAAGGCGGCGCTGTCGAAGCGCGAGGCGAAGATGAATCGATAGACGCGGCTTTCGTGCCGGACCACCGCGACGCGGAAGTTCCACTGCGGCGTCACCGCCGTGCCGGTGGCCATGTCGTAGCCGTTGGCGCTCTCGCGCTTCACCGTCTGCGGCTGCAGCCCGGCGATCCAGCCCGACTTGAGATACTCCTCGAGCCCCATGCTGGCGGGGACTTCGGCGCTGTCGAAGCGCACGGCCTCGCCCTCGCCGGCAACGCCCACCACCGCGCCCTTCGAAATCTGCAGCGTATAGTTCGACGGCACCTCGAAGGTGAACTTGAGCGTCGGGTTGATGTAGCGGCGGCCCGAGATCGCGCCCTGCGCCGGGCTGTCGCCGAAGGCGAGACCCTCGATGCCGGCCATGTAGCCCTCGCGGTCGGTCTCGCCGAGCCCCGGTGCGCCGAAGAAGGCGCGGGCCGTCTCGATCGCCTTCTGGACGCGGTCGGGTGTGGAGGGGTGGGAGGAGAGGAAGTCGCCCTCCTGGTCGGCGTCACCCTGCGAGAAATGCGCGAACCGGCCCATGGCGCCGAGGAAACGCGCCGCCGCATGCGGATCGAACCCGGCCTTGCCCGACGTCATGATGCCTTCCTTGTCGGCCGCCAGCTCCTGCTGCTGACTGAACGCGGCCAGCGACATCATCGAGCGGTTCGAGGCCTGGTCCGTCGCCGTGTCGGCGCCGAACACGCCCGAGATAACCTTGTCGACGATCTGGTCGGTCTTGGCCCGGTTGGTGCGGGCCCGCGCGTGCTTGAGCGTCACGTGCGCAATCTCGTGCGCCAGCACGGCCGCGATCTCCGAGGTGTCGGACGCCAGCGCAAGGATGCCGCGCGTCACGTAGACATAGCCGCCCGGCAGCGCGAAGGCGTTGACCTCGGCGGTATCGAGGATGGTGACGGTGAACTTCTGGTTCGGCTGGTCGGCCGCCGCGAGAAGCCGCCCGACGATCCGCGCGATCATGATCTCGGCCTGGCGATCCGAATAGATGCCGCCATAGGAGGCGACGATGCGCGGATGCTCCCGCGCCCCGATGGCGTCCTCCTCCGGATCGTCAGACGGAGCGTCGGCGATCGGCACCTGGTCGGTCGGGGTGTGGCGCGCGGTGACGCCGGGCAGGCTCGAGCAGGCTGCGAGAAGCGCGAGAAATGCGACAGCAAACGGGACGGCAAGCGCCCTGATCCAGGGTTTCGTGCTCATGGAGCGCGCAAAACCTCTATCTGCTCGGGGTGGGTGATCTCGACGCGCGGGCCATCGACCTCATCCATCCAGCCTCTGACACGAACGAGGGCGCCTTCGAACTGCAGCGGATCGACGCCGGCGCGCGAAAACAGGCCCAGCCCCGCCTTGTCGATCACGGCGGTGAAGTCCTCTTTCCACGACCTGCCGAAATTCAGGTAGACCCGGCCCTGGGCCCTGTCGGCCTTGAGCACGCGACCTTCCACCAGTTCGTAGTATCCCGGGCGCCCGGCAAAGTCGTCGAGCCGGTCAGCCCGTCGCACGAGATAGTAGGGATCAGTCCAAATTCCAAGCTTGTTGAGCCGCGCCTGCGCCTCGGAGGCGAGCAAGTGTGGCACGCATGCACGGTTGTCCGGGAAGGAATAGACGCGCGCCCAGCCGTCGGCCACCATGCGCTGCTGTACCCATGTCTCGCTCTCGCCCGTGACGAACACCTGGCCCAGCGTGCGGCCATGCCGGTCGATGCGCTCGCCGCCATGGCGGACGCGGACGGACTTGCCCAGGACGAGGCGCTCCAGCGCCTGCCGCGCTTCCTCTGCCTTCGGCCATGCGGCGAACCCTTCGCGGCCGAGCGGCAACTTGGGCGCCTGGATACCGACGAGCCGCACGACGAGCCCGTTGTCGAGCACCATCGTGTCGCCGTCGCTCACCGACGCGGCCAAGCCCCCGGGACCGTCGACCAGCCCCTCGCAACCCGACGCCATGGTGACCGTCATGACCGCGACCATCGCTGCCATGGCAAAACTGACCAGTTTCCGAACAAGCAAATCGCGCCCCTTCCGACGAGTCGGAAACTGCACGAAATTGCGGCGAAATTCTTCCCCTTGTCGCCACCTTGCGATCAATGTTGCGCGTTCGCGCCGACGCAATAGGATCGGGCCGATCCCATGCCGGACGTCCTGAGCAATGCTCGCCCAACTTCGTGTCCTCGCCGCGAGCCGTCGCCAGACCCCACCGGAGTTCCGGCCCTACCTGCCCGAGGCGGTGCGCTACTGGTCGAGGGGGGTGAAGCAGGC
>JAEYZJ010000119.1 GCA_023430705.1 Pseudomonadota bacterium
CCGACGCTGCGCTCAACCCCGGCAACTCGGGCGGCGCGCTCGCGTCGAGCAGCGGCGAAGTGGTGGGCATCAGCACGGCAATGATCGCCGGAGCGCAGGGCATCTGCTTTGCGGTTGCCAGCAATACCGTAAAGCTCGTGCTGGGAGAGGTGCTGCAGCATGGGGCCGTGCGGCGCGCCTGGCTCGGTGTTGCGGCTGATACGGTGAACCTGCCGCGGCGCGTGACAGACGCAGCGCATCTGGGCAGCCAGACGGGCGCGGTGCTGCACTCGATCGTCAGCGGGGGCCCGGCCGAGCGTGCCGGCGTGCGCGAGGGCGACGTGCTGCTGGCGCTCGACGGGCGCCCTGTGGAGGGACCTGGCCCCCTGCTCCATGCTGGGCGTCGAGGCCATCGGCAAACAGGTAAAGCTGCAGATCCTGCGGGCGGGCCGGCTGGTCGAACTCGACGTGGTGCTGACGCAGCGCCCCGCCGGGGACCAGAGCGGACGGTAGGGAGCCCCAAGTTCCCCGGACCGTGCCGCCGGGGAGGTGCTTTCAATCCCACCGACAAGGTGGCGCGGGCGCTGATCGCCCGGACGGACCCCAATGAGCAGGAGAGCGTGGTGTTAGTGCTGCTGTAGCCCTCACGGGCCAAGGGGAACCCGGCCGACGCGGGGGCATTGAATCCCGCGGGCTAGGAGGAATAGCCATGGCACATAGCGACGAGGGACGGCGGCAGCCGACCGTGGCGGAGGTCGACCGGCTCATCGATGAGAACGGCGTGCCGCTCGAGGTACCGGAGGACAGCGAGCTCAGGATCGCCCACGAGGCCGAGGAGAGCGTCGGGGGCACCAGTCCCACCGCTTCCTGGCCGCTCCTGCTGGTCGGGCTGGGGATCGTGCTGGTGATCCTGCTGACGTTCCAGCTGCTTATGGGCAGGACGGGCGCGGGCGACACGCCGGAACAAACCGTCACCATCGACCAGCAATGAAAAAGGCCCGGGGCGACGCCGGGCCTTCTTTCCAACTCGGTCTGGCGTCAGCCCTGGATGGGCGAAAGCTGGATTTCGACGCGACGGTTCTGCGAGCGGCCCTGCTCGGTGGCATTGGACGCGATCGGATCGGCTTCGCCCTTGCCGGTGATGTAGAAGCGACGCTGGTCGACGCCCTGGTTCGCAAGGATGGTCGCCACGGCCACGGCACGCTTCTGGCTGAGCTCCAGGTTGTAGCTGTCGGAGCCTTGTGAGTCGGTGTGACCATAGACGTCGATGACAGTCTTGTTGAACTTCCTGAGCACGAGGCCGACCGAGACCAGAGTCTCGTTGAACTGCGACTGCACCGTCGCCGAGTCGGTGGCAAAGGTGATGTTGGACGGCATGTTTAGGATGATCTGCTGGCCGACGCGCGTTACCGACACGCCCGTGCCCTGCAACTGGGCACGCAACTCGGCTTCCTGCTGATCCATGTAGTTGCCTATGGCCGCGCCGGTGAGACCGCCGACACCGGCGCCGATCAACGCGGCAACGCGCGGGTCGTTTCCCGTCGCGGCACCGATGATGCCGCCGACGACGGCGCCACCACCCGCACCGATCAATGCACCGCCCGTCGTGTTCGACAGCTGGCTCTCGCCGGTATAGGGATTGACCGACGTACAGGCGCTCAGCGACAGAGCCGCAAGCCCGGCGATCAGAAGCTTCGAATTCATCTAAAATCCCCCAAAAGGTCTGGCGCGGTTCTCGCCAGCGATTGCGGCAGCACGGTGTCCGCGCGGTCGAGGTGTGCCCGATTTGAGGTTAACCGTGGCCGAGGCCTGCGTCGACGGCAAATCGGGGCGGGTCCAATGGTCCTGTTCGGATTCGTCGCCTCCAGCCCGGCGGGCCCAGACCCACCGTCACGGGCGAAAGCGACCCACAACCAAGCCCTTACCCAGTACCCAGCCCGGCGGCAGCCAGACGACGGCCCCGGGCACCTATGTCAGCCGTGGGCCCAACCGCCGTCGACGATGAAATCCTGTCCGGAAATCATGCGGGAATCGTCGGCGGCAAGGAACAGCACCATGCGGGCGATGTCCTCGGGATAGAGACGGCCCTTGAGCGGCTGCGCCTCCTCGAGCATGGCCAGCGCCTCGGGCGTTGCCCACAGGCTGAGCTGACGCTCGGTCATGATCCAGCCCGGCACCAGGGTGTTGGCGCGGATGCCGTGCGGACCGTACTCGCGCGACATCGAGCGCGACATGCCGTGCATGGCGGACTTGGCGGCAGTGTAGACCGTCAGGTCGGACGAGTTCACCATCCAGCTGACCGAGCCAAAATTGATGATCGAGCCCCGGCCGGCGGCGACCATGCCGGGGGCAACGGCCTGGGCGGCGAAGAAGGCATGCTTGAGGTTGACCGCGATGCGTTTGTCCCAGTCGTCCGGCGTGACCTCGGCGATCTTGTGCCGGTGGTCGTTGGCGGCGTTGTTGACCAGCGCAAGGGCCGGGCCATGGGCGGACTCGAAGCCCTTGATGGCGGCCTGATAGGCGGCGATGTCGGTGATGTCGCAAGCGGCAAACTGCACCGTGCCGCCAGCGGCGTTGAGCTCGGCGGCGAGCTTGGTGCCGGCGTCCTCTGCGATATCGACGAAGCCGACCTTGCTGCCCTGCGCAGCAAAGGCGCGCACGATGCCCTCCCCGATCCCCGAGGCGCCGCCCGAGACGATGACGGGCATGCCCTTGAGGCTGGGATAGCTGGCGTATTCGAACATGAAGTCCCCCGGAAACGATACTGGCGCGCGGTTTAGCGTGGCCGTGTCACCAGAGGCAAGGCGCATCTCCGCCGAGGCGTACGGTGCGTGATGGAGTTTCTTTGCGGGGCGCGAACTAGATGGCTGTGCCGGCGATGGCGGAGGTGGCCGGGGGAATATCCATCGCCTCGATGCGCTGCAGCAGCGGCTCGATGCGGTCGACATTGGGCAGCAGGCGCTGCTCCATGGAGAAGTTGAGCGTGACGTATTCGCGGCCGGGGCAGAAGGTGCAGATGTTGGCAGCCGGGTGCCAGGCGCCGCAATAGATCGGCTCCATCATGCCGTGGGTCATCGGGCCATAGGTGCGATGCGGCGGCACCAGCGTCAGCACGATGTGCATGCCGCCGTTGAAACGCCAGAAGCGCTTGCCGGGCAGACCCTTCCAGAACCGGTTGAGGCCGCGCAAGGTGCTGAACATCGAGTTCATCATCACCTGGAACCTGGTGATATCCTTCTGCTCGATGTGGCCGACCGTCTCGTCGATCTCGCGCACGAACGCGACGAAGTCGTCCTTGACGCGGAACTTCGCCTGCAGGGCGCGGACGCGAAAGAAATCGTCGTCGGCGTCGTTGCGCCGGCCATCGAGCATGGTGTAGGCGGCCCCGATCACCTTTTTCGACATGTGCTTCTGCGCGCCCTCGCCGTTGAGGGCGTAGGTGACAAGCGCGAACATGAGCGAACGCTGGCGCACGCCGAGCTTGTTGGCGAGGAGGCGCAGCCTGTGGCGCCTCAACGCCAGCGTGCGGAAGCCCCAGGGCTTTTCGGCCGGCGACAGCAGGTTGGCGAGGATCACGTAGGTCCAGGTCATGGACCAGCCGCGCAGCTTGCCGGCGAGGCGAGATTTGAGACCGACCTTGTTGGACTTGTCGCTCATCACACCGTGGCTGGCGGAGGCGGAGCGGGTGAGAAGGGCGGAATCGGAGCCTTCGAGGAGGGCATGGCTCGACCGCACCTGGATCATGGAGGCGCGGCCCTCGGCATCGGGACCGCCACGACGCACGACGGCGGAGACACGGAACAGCGGCAGGTCATCGCGGGCGAAGATGTCCTCGGACTTGCCCACCCACCTGTCGGGGTAGCCATCGAACTCGTCGACCAGCTCGACATGGGTGATGGCGTCGAGCAAGTGCCGGGGGAAGGGCTGGCCGGGACGGGCGCCGACAAAGCCGTGCGTCAGCTGCGGGGCGAGGGCCACCATGTCGGCGACGAGGTTCCCCAGGCTCTCGCGGGTGAAGGCGATGCGGGAAGGGGCGGTGAAGAACACCGTGTCGCGCGCTTCGTAGAGGAACCACTGGAAATCGGTGAACAAGGCCTGCGGGTGCCTGCTGACGGCCGCAAGAGCCAGGTCCAGCAGCTCGGCATGATCGCTGGCAAAGCTGGACGACGAAAAACTCTTCATTGCGGATCCCTCATTCCGTGCGCCGATACTAGCCGACGCCGGTATCGGGTCAACGACAACGGTCAACTTGCATCAATCTCCGGCGCGCGAAGTGACACGCAGCGGCTGAACCAATTGTGAACAGCAGGGGGTCGGCCGAGAACAGACCGCGGCCCTCTCTCATTGGCAGCAGGCCGGCTATTGTCTAGGATGATTCCGGAATTTGCGCCGAGACCACGGGCTCTCCAATGACTTGCATAGCCCCGGCGCGCGTCGAATTGACCTATGTCAACAGGGTCCCCTGAGGTTTAGCTATTTGCTGAACCGGATGGGGGCCCATGCAGGCGCGTTGCCTGCGCAGCAGAGTGGAACTAATGGACTATCGCGGGTTTTTCGAGGACGCGGTCGATACATTGCGGCAGGAGAAGCGCTACCGCGTCTTTGCCGACCTGGAGCGCATCGCAGGACGTTTTCCGCGCGCCATCTACCGAGACGCCTCCGACAACCAGCGCGAGATCACCATCTGGTGCTCGAACGACTACCTGGGAATGGGCCAGCACCCCGTGACCGTCGCCGCCATGCAGGAGACGGCTGAAAAGCTCGGCGTCGGGGCCGGTGGCACGCGCAACATTTCCGGCACCAATCGCCCGCTGGTCGAGCTCGAGCGTTCGCTCGCAGACCTGCACCGCAAGGAAGCGGCGCTGGTGTTCACCTCCGGGTTCGTCTCGAACGAGGCGGCCATCTCGACCATTGCCCGACTGCTGCCGGATTGCGTGATCTTCTCGGACCAGCTCAACCACGCCTCGATGATCCAGGGCGTGCGCCAGTCGGGCATGGAAAAGAAGATCTTCCGCCACAACGACCTGAACCACCTGCGCGAGCTGCTGGCCTCGGTCGACCGGAAGCGGCCCAAGCTGATCGTCTTCGAGTCCGTCTATTCGATGGACGGCGATGTGGCGCCGATCAAGGAGATCTGCGATCTCGCCGAGGAGTACGGCGCGCTCACCTATATCGACGAAGTGCATGCCGTGGGCATGTACGGGCCGCGCGGCGGCGGGATTGCCGACCGCGAAGGCCTGATGGGCCGCATCGACATCATCGAGGGCACACTGGCCAAGGGGTTCGGCGTGATGGGCGGCTACATCGCCGCCAACCGCCCGATCATAGATGCGGTGCGCTCCTACGCGCCCGAGTTCATCTTCACCACCGCCCTGCCCCCGGCGCTCTGCGCGGCGGCGCGCGCCTCGATCGAGCATCTCAAGACATCGTCGGTGGAGCGGGCGGGCCAGCAGCGCCAGGCGCAGCTGACCAAGGACATCCTGTCCGACGCCGGCCTGCCGGTGCTGAGGACTGACACGCATATTGTGCCGGTGATCGTGGGCGACGCGCGCCTGTGCAAGGCGGCGAGCGACATGCTGCTGGAAAAGCACGACATCTACATCCAGCCGATCAACTACCCCACCGTGCCCAAGGGCACCGAGCGGCTGCGCATCACGCCGACTCCGCTGCATACCGACGAGATGATCATCGAGCTCAGGCATGCGCTGG
The DNA here is from genome assembly GCA_023430705.1 of Pseudomonadota bacterium. Taxonomy (GTDB): domain Bacteria; phylum Pseudomonadota; class Alphaproteobacteria; order Rhizobiales; family Devosiaceae; genus Devosia_A. The sequence goes on from JAEYZJ010000119.1 coordinate 5,689, forward strand.
TGAGCGTATGGGCGAGCCTCGAGCTGCCCCGCGAGCGGCCCGCGCCGCGCGTCAGTGCCGACAAGCTCACCTCGGGGGACCTGACGCTCACGTCCGTGGGCGGCTAGGCGCGGACATGCCGAAAGCCTGCGTTTCGGTGCTACGAGCGCAGTAGGGCCGGCCTTCAGCTGGTCAGCACGATGCGCATCA
>JAEYZJ010000214.1 GCA_023430705.1 Pseudomonadota bacterium
GCCGCCGAGGGCCGGTCGTGGCCGATGGGCGCGATCGAGCGTTTTGCGTTCTACGAGGCCGCCAAGAAATCCTACGTGGTTATCCAGACGGGCGAGCGGCGCTTCTACGGCTGCTTCGTATTCAAGAAGGGCGTTCTGCCCCCGAATGCTTGAGTGCAAAGCAATTCATCGGTGAATGGCCTTGTGCCTGCCGAGGAATGCAAGCCCCTAAATGTGTAGCCGCCCCGCCGGAGCCATGGGGGCGGCTTGTTGACTTCCGACATGCTGGCTCAATACCATTCCCGCAAGCTTCCGCGAAGGACGGGAGCGCTCCCTGGGCAGGGGACGGCGGCAGGTGTTGAGGGACTTGGGGTTCGCCTGGCGCACCCCACCTGCGCGTCTTGCTTCCCATCGGGCGCCTTCGCGGAGGCCCAACCGCCGCTGGCGCGGCGACCGAGGGAGGATCATGTGAAACTTGAACTCTACAACCACGCGCTGGCCGTTCATGCCAGCCGCCGCAACTTCATGAAGGGTGCGGCGGCCCTCGCTGCCGGCACCGCACTCGCCGGCTCGTTTACCGGAAAGGCCCTGGCGCAGGGCGACCTGCGGGCCCAGATCCTGCAGATCCCCGGCGTCGGCAAGGGTTCGCCCACCGATGCGGACTGGCAGAAGGTCGGCGAGCTCTGCCTGGGTGCGACGCGGGCCAACGTCGACGAAGGCGAGTTCGCGGGCGTCGAGCTCACCTTCATGGGGCTCAACAACCAGAACCTGCACAACTTCCTCTTCCGCGGCTTCCTCAAGCCCTGGGAGGCCTATACCGGGGCCAAGATCAACTGGATCGACCTCGCCCAGGCCGACTACAACGCCCGCCTGCAGCAGTCGATCGCGACCGGCACGGTGGATTTCGACATCATCGAGATGGGCGCTCCCTTCGAGGGCGACACCGCCGGCCGGGGGCTGCTCGACGAGATGCCCGACTGGGTCGCCACCCAGATCGAAGCGGACGACCTGGTGAACTACCTCAAGGCGCCGGTGGGCACCTGGGACGGCAAGACCTACCGCATCAACCTCGACGGCGACACGCACACCCTGGCCTATCGCAAGGACTATTTCGGCGACGGCTCGATCTCGGGCCTCCCCGAGGTGCCCACGCACTGGGAAGACTTCAACGCCATGACGGTGGCGATGAAGGGCACGACCGACCCGCTGACCGGCGCGCCGGCCTATGGCTTCATCGATCCGCTGAAGTACCAGTGGGGCGGCTTCGGCTTCTACTTCCTCGAGGACCGTGCCGCTGCCTATGCGAAGCACCCCGACGATCCGGCCTGGCTGTTCGATCCCGACACCATGAAGCCGCGCGTCAACAACCCGGGCTGGGTGCAGGCCATCCAGGACGTGCTCGACCTGGTGAAGGCCGACGCCTATCCGCCCGACCAGCTCAATGCCGACCCCAACACCACGGCGTTCTCGCAGTTCCTCGGCGGCACCGGCGCGGCGCTCACCTGGTGGGGCGATGTGGGCTCGAACGCCCGCACCTCCGACACCTCGGTGGTCGGCGACGTCGTGGGCTTTTCGATCAATCCGGGCGCGAGGCGGGTGTACAACCATGCTGCCGGCGCCTGGGAGGAAACGGAGAACTTTGCGCCCAACCTCGCCTACCTGGGCTGGGGCGTCTACGTCACGAGCCGCGTCTCGGCGGACGAGAAGAAGCGCAAGGCGGCCTGGTCGGCTGCCGCCCATCTCGGCGGCAAGGACATCTCGCTCTGGATGGCCGCCTATCCCTCCGGTTTCCAGCCTTACCGCAACTCGCACTTCCAGTACGAGGAGTGGGAGGCCGCCGGCTACGACCGCGAGTTCGTCGAGGACTATCTCGGCTCCAACCTCGACAGCTACAACCATCCCAACGGCGCCATCGAGCCGCGCATCCCCGGCATCTTCCAGTACTATTCGATCGCCGAGGACGAGCTGGTGAAGGGCATCAACGGGCAGTACGCCTCGGCGCAGGAGACGGCCGACGCCATCGCCGCCGCCTGGGAGAAGATCACCGACCAGATCGGCCGCGAGGGCCAGGTCAAGCTCTACAAGGCTTCGCTCGGGCTCTGAGCCCGGTGCCGGATCGACAAGCCTCGGCTGGCGCCCGCCGCCGGCCGACGCTTCCACGAGGACGACCGGGGGGCGGGATGGCGCTGGCTGAATCACCGAACTACGGCGAAGTCTCGCGTCGCCGCAAGGAGACCGGGCGCGCCCTGGTCGCCGCCGCATCGGTATTGTTTCTCGCCGTGGTGCTGGCGCAGGCGCTCAACGCCGCCGGCATCCTGCCGCTCGGGCTCAGGGACTGGCGGCCGACGCTGTTTGCCTACCTGCTCTGGGCCGTGGCGCTGGGTCTGGGCCAGGTGATGACGCGCGGCCAGGCGGGGCTCAAGGCGCTGTTCATCCTCCCCGCCGCGCTCTTTACGGTGGCCATGGCGATCTTCCCGACCCTCTTCGGTCTCTCGATCGCCTTCACGGACTGGAACCTTGCCTCCTTCACCGGCCAGAAGTTCAACGGCCTGGACAACCTGGTCCAGCTGACGCGGGACCCGTTCTACTGGAACGCCATGTTCAACATGGTGATCTACGTGCTGTTCGTCCTCGTCGAATACGCCATCGCCTTCGGCCTCGCCCTGCTGCTGAATGCCGAGATCCGGGCGCGCAAGTTCTGGCGCGTCGTCTTCCTCGTGCCGCTGATGCTCTCGCCGGTGGCGGTGAGCTGGATGGTGGGCAAGTCGATGCTCGAATACCGCTTCGGTCCGGTGGCCCGCTTCGCCCGCTGGCTGGGTTTCAACAATCCGACCTTCTTCACCGATCCGGTCAGCGCGCGCATCTGGATCGAGATCATGGACGCCTGGGTCTCCATCCCGTTCATCATGATCCTGCTGCTCGCCGGCCTGCAGGCGCTGCCGAGGGAGATCACCGAGGCCGCCAGGGTCGACGGGGCGTCGGGCTGGCAGCGCTTCTGGCAGATCACGTTCCCGCTGATGCTGCCGGTGTCGCTCACCGCCATCGTGCTGCGCATCATCTTCAAGCTCAAGCTCGCCGACATCGTCATCACCGTCACCTCCGGCGGACCCGGCGGCGCGACCGACAGCGTCTCGAGCTTCATCTACCGCGAGTACCGCGACCGCTCGAACGTCGGCTACGGCACCATGCTCGCGATGTTCTACCTGGTGGTGATCGTCCTCTTCATCACCATCCTGCTCAACCTGCTGTCGAAGCGCCTGCGGAGGATGACCTGATGGCCGCCGAAGCCGCCACGGCGCCCATCGCGGCCGAGGATGCCGGCGCCGCGGCCCGGCGGCTCAGGCATGTCGCCGGCAAGGCCGGCATCTATGTCGCGCTGGTCTTCTGGGCCTTCGTGTCGCTGTTTCCGGTCTACTGGACCATCACCACCTCGATGAAGGTGGCCAGGGACGTGCAGCTCGGGCACATGATCCCCTGGGTCGATTTCCAGCCCAACTGGCTCGGCTGGCGCTCGCTCGGCCTGTCGCCCGATACGATCGGCAACGTCTCGACCGTCCGCGACGAGTTCCTCGACCGCTTCCTCAACTCGATCTACACCGCCTTCGGCGCCTCGGCGCTGGCCGTGCTGCTCGGCGCGCTCGCCGCCTACGGGCTGAGCCGGTTCCAGTACCGCTTCCTGTGGCTGAAGAACCAGGACCTGAGCTTTTTCTTCCTCAGCCAGCTGATCCTGCCGCCGGTCGTCCTCGCGCTTCCCTTCCTCGTCCTCTATCGCGAGCTGGCGCTGCTCGACACCACCATCGGCCTCATCGCGCTCTACACGCTCACCGTGCTGCCGATCGTCATCTGGATCATGAAGGACCAGTTCGACACCATCCCGATCGAGCTCGACGAAGCCGCTCAGGTCGACGGGCTCGGGCCCTGGGGCACCTTCTTCCGCATCATCCTGCCCATGGCGCTGCCGGGCATGGTGGCGGCCTTCATCCTCAGCCTGATCCTGTGCTGGAACGAATACTTCTTCGCCGCGCTGCTGACCGGCGCCGAAGCCAAGACCCTGCCGGTGATGGTCGCGAGCCAGACCGGCTCGCAGGGCATCAACTGGTGGAGCATGGCGGCGCTGTCGACCGCCGCGATCGCCCCGCTGGTGCTGGTGGGCGTCCTGCTCGAGCGCTTCATCATCCGTGGCCTGACGGCGGGAAGCGTGAAGGGGTAGGGGAGAGTCGCACTGATCCGTGGCCATGGAATCTCTCCCCACCCACCGTCATCCCCGGGCGAACCCGGTGACGACGTCCACCGGCGGACGTTGGCTACAGTTCCCGCATCAGGTCCCTGTTGCGCTCGTACAGTTCGCGGAACACGCGGTAGCGGCGGGCGTAGAGGTCCGCGAGGCTGGCGTCCGGGGTGATCTGGCGGGCGACGGGGTTCCACTGGTGGATGTCGCGGGGCTGCACGTCGCCGATGGCGAGGGCGGCGAGGAAGGCGTCGCCGTAGGAGGCCCCGACGGTCTTTTCGCGCACGATCTGGGTGCGGCCCGAAACGTCCGAAGTGGCCTGGGACCAGACGCGGTTCTTGGTGCCCCCGCCGGCGGCGAGGATGGCCCTGGGCGGGTGGCCGACATCGGCATAGGTCTCGAACACGTGGCGCGTGCCGAAGGCGATGCCCTCGAACACCGCGCGATAGATGTCGCCGCGCGTGTGGGTGAGGTCGAGGCCGAACAGCACACCCTTGGCCTCGGTGTCGTGGATCGGCGTCCGCTCGCCCGAGAAATAGGGTAGCAGCACCAGCCCGTTGGCCCCCGGCGGCGACCCCTCGGCCTCGAGCGCCAGCGCCATGACCGCGGTCGCGGGGTCGAGTTCCTTGCCGAACTGGTCGCGGAACCAGTGGCTGAGCGTGCCGCTCGTCGCGAGCCCCGACATCGCGACATGCTTGCCGG
>JAEYZJ010000139.1 GCA_023430705.1 Pseudomonadota bacterium
CCACGTACTGGGCTCCGATCCGGTCCACCACCTTGTGGTAAACCTCGCGGGCGAGCAGGCGCAGCGGCAGGCCGATCATCCCGGAGCGGTGCGCCAGCATCCGCTCGATGGCGAAGAAGGTCTTGCCAGTGTTGGTGGGCCCAAGGATGGCCTTGAGCGAGGAGGCGGAAGTGGCAGTCATCACGCCCTATTTAGGTGATCGGCGCCCAACAAACGAGTGTCTCGTTTAGGAACATATCCAGAGGCGCGACGGAGCGGCCGTTAACCATTGGTCCAAACCGGGAACAAACCGGAAAGGAATCGGTTGCGACTCGCGAGTCCGGATTTGTTCCCCACTGTATGTGGTGGGTCCGAATCTGATTCTGCCGCAAGCAAGTGGCAACCGTGCGACGGTCCGCGGAAACGAAGCTGTCGGGCGTTCATATTCATTGCCAAGTGGTTGATTTCAGGTGGTTTCGGGGCGGCGCAGGGCAGGCGTGAACGAGACGTTAAGCGCGATGATCCGCATTATCCTTTCGCGTTGACGATCGGGAGGCCCCGATTGCGGGCCTGTCCGGGTGGGGTTTTGACAATAAATCCGTTGACCGTCCCGATCTGGGACGTCCCCTTCGTCAGGGATTCATTAACCATGCGTTGGGGGGATGGGCTCTTAGCCGGAACGCTCCCGCGCGGAAGCGTTCGGGTGCCGGGTTAGGAAGTGGCCATATGAGCATGGCTATGCAGTCCGCAGCTCAGCTTGACACTGAGCCCGGCTGATCCTGCGTTGTTGATATGCGAGACGCTACTGCGTCAGGTCGGTCAGCACTATCGACAGGTCGCCCGCCTCGGTGGTGATGAGCGCGCGATAGGGGATGTAGGTTCCGGGCCGCTTGAGGGGGGCGAACCAGATGAGGATGCGCTCGTTCTCGGCGAGGTAGGTGGTGATCTCGTTATAGGTGTAGTGCCCGGAGATCGGGGTGTAGTGCATGCTGCAGAGCACGAGCGGGCCCTGATAACCGGTACGCTTGGACGTCGCGGTGTCGTCCTTGATGTATTTCAGCGCCAGGTTGAAGCGCTCGACGCCGGTGAAGATCGGCATCTGGCGCTGGCACAGCGACTTGTCGAGCGCAGGCCCGCGCAGGACGAAGGGCGCCATCATGTCGGTCGCCGCCGTCAGTTGCTTGCGCTCGATGGCGACGCGCCCGACGTTGTCGAGTATGGGCGGGGTAACCTGGAAGGACTCGACGCTGCCGCCGGCATAGGTGATGGCAGAGGTGAAGACCTCGCCCTGGGCGCGGGTCATCAGGTCGAACTTGTGGGCGCGGAGGCCCTCCTTGCCGCTGGTGCCCAGGGAAAGTGCCTTGGCCGAGCCGCTGGCGATCAGCTGGGCGAGCCCTGCGATCTTGGCATCCAGCGCCAGGGAGTACTGGGTGCCGTTGTCGGTCAGGATGACGGTCACGTTGGCGATATGGGTGCCGCCCATGGTGACCGTATATTCGGCGCGCGTCCGCGACTCCTCGGCGAGCGCGGGCAGGCCCGCCATTGCGAGGCCGAGGGCCGCGATGCGGAGAGCTTGGCGGAAACCGGTGTTGAACACCAGGGCAACCTCGGAAAAACGAATCACTGTCGAGGGGCCAAAATGCCGCCCACGTGCCAGGCTTGGCAAGGCAAACGGCGTTCACAAGCTTGACGGACGGGGACCGTTTCTCTATGGAGGCGCGTCAATCAAGAACAGACTACAGCCCGTTGCGTGGGATGTCCCGCGCCCAGGGACATTTTACAGGATCAGATATGGCTCGCCGCTGCGAACTCACGGGTAAGGGCGTCATGGTCGGTAACACGGTGAGCCACGCGCTCAACCGCACCCGCCGTCGCTTCCTCCCCAACCTCGTCAACGTTTCGCTCCTCTCGGATGCGCTCGGCCACACGGTCAAGCTGCGCATCTCGGCGCACGCGCTGCGCTCGGTCGAGCACCGCGGGGGCCTCGACGCCTTCCTGCTCAAGGCCTCGGACGACGAACTGAGCGTCCGCGCCAAGGAGCTGAAGAAGGCCGTGCGCGCCGCACTCGCTTCGTAGGCGGAACCGGCCTAGAGTTTCAGCCGCGCGATCCCTCGGGTCGCGCGGTTTGCTTTTTGTGGGACCCGTTCCCGCTGCCATCGCCCCGGTCTGATGCCGGCCAGCGGTTTACATAGAGGTGCAGGATTATGCTCGCTCGCTTCGTCGCGGCTATCGCGGCCATGGTCGTGGTCGTTACCGCGTCCAACATTCTCGTGCTCTACCCCGTCGACGCCCAGATCGGGCCGATCAACCTGAGGGACCTGCTCACCTGGGGCGCGTTCACCTATCCCTTCGCCTTTCTCATCACCGACCTCACCAACCGCTATGACGGCGCAAGAAGGGCCCGCCAGGTGGTCGTCGCCGGCTTCATCGTGGCGGTGGCGCTGTCGTTCTACCTGAGCTTCAATCCGCTGCCCTGGAACGCGGGCGGCGCCGCGGCCACCACGGCGCGTATCGCCACCGCATCGGTCACGGCCTTCCTCGTCGGACAGCTGCTCGACATCTCGATCTTCTCGCGGCTTCGCTCCAGCCGCGCCTGGTTCGTGCCGCCGCTGGCCGGCTCGCTGCTGGGCTCGCTGATCGACACGGCGATCTTCTTTTCCATCGCGTTCGCGCCGACCTTCGGTTTCGTGGATGCAGTCTATGGCGCCGAGGACGGCTCGCTCGGCTTTGCGGCGCCGTTCCTCAGCCTCGGCCCCGAAGTGCCCTTGTGGCTGTCGCTCGCGACCGGCGACTTCCTCGTGAAGTTCCTCGCCGCGCTGCTGCTGCTCGCACCCTATCGGGCGCTCATGGGCCGTATCATGCCGCTGCCGCCGCTCGGGGCGCGGGCCTAGTCGAGGCTGAACTCGAGGAGCAGGTTGCGCTCCCAGTCGTTGAAGTTGTTGTCTGACACGAGCGTGATCCGGGTGCTGCCATCCGGCGCCTGGTGCACGGCCAGCCCTTCCATGTTGTCGATGTCGCCGCCGGCGGTATGCAGCAGCAATTCGCCCTGCAGGTGCGCCCCCGCCTTCACCTCGGCGG
>JAEYZJ010000147.1 GCA_023430705.1 Pseudomonadota bacterium
ATGGCCGGGGATCACGAGCTGCGGCCGTTCGCCGGCGTGAAAGCCCGTGCCGAGCCGGTGGTCGGCAACCGATCTGCCGTCGTGCGAGATGCGCAGCGTCATCGGAGCTCCGGCGTACCAGTGCCAGACCTCGGTGGCATCGACCCGGTGCCAGGCCCCGGCCTGGCGATCGGTGAGCATGTAGTAGATCAGCGTCGAGACCGGACGGCCCGCGGCGTCGGCGGCGTCGGCGAATGTCTGCCGGTAGTACCCGCCTTCGGGATGCGGTTCGAGCTCGAGGAGCGCGATCAGTTCCGACGCCGTCATGCTCACTGCTGCGCCTTCTCCGCCGCTTCCAGCTCCTCGCTCAGCATCAGCCACTTCTCCTCGGCGCTGGCAATATCGCCCTCGAACCGCGCCTTGTCCTTGCCCAGCGAGATCACCCGCTCGGGCGCCCCGTCATAGGTCCTGGGGTCGGCGAGGATCCCCTCGACACGGGCCAGCTCCGTGCGCAGGCGCGCGAGCTTCTGCTCGACGTCCTTGATCGACTTGCGCAGCGGGGCGACTTCGGCGCGCCTCGCCGCCGCGTCCTGCCGGGCGGCCTTGCGGTCCTCGACGACGATCGGGCCGGAGTCCTTCCTGCCGGACTTGCCGTTGGAGTTCGACGTGAGCTGGCGCTGGTAGGAGTCGAGGTCGTTGTCGAACTCCTCGATCGTGCCGTTCTGCGCGATCCACAGCTTGTCCGCCGTGGCGTCGATCAGGTGGCGGTCGTGCGAGATGATGAGCACGGCCCCGGTGTAGTCGTTGAGCGCGGCCACCAGCGCATCGCGGCTGTCGATGTCGAGGTGGTTGGTCGGCTCGTCGAGGATCAGCATGCCGGGGCCGCCGAAGGTGATGAGCCCGAGCAGCAGGCGCGCCCGCTCCCCGCCCGACAGGTTCTTCACCTTGGTGTCCATGCGCGAGGTGGTGAGGCCCATCTGCGCCACCCGGCTGCGCCGCTTCGCCTCGGTGTCGTAGGGCATCAGGTCGATGACGTGCTCGAACGGGGTGAGCTCGGGCTTCAGCTTGTCGAGCTGGTGCTGCGCGAAATAGGCGATCTCCAGCCCCTTGCCCTTCCGCATCTCGCCGCCCATCGGCTTGAGGTCGCCCGAGAGGAGCTTGGCGAAGGTCGACTTGCCGTTGCCGTTGACGCCGATCAGCGCGATCCGGTCGTCCGGGTCGATGCGGTTGGTGATCCGGTTCAGCACGACCCTGTCGCCATAGCCGACGGACACGTTGTCGAACGTGATCATCGGCGTTGCCGGGGTCTTCTTGGGATTCGGGAAGTTGAAGGGCAGGGACGTTTCGTCGAACATCGCCGCCGGCGGCTTGAGCTTGGCGATCATCTTCACCCGCGCCTGCGCCTGCGCCGCCTTGGTGGCCTTGGCCTTGAAGCGGTCGACGAACTTCTGCAGGTGCGCGATCTGGTCGAGCGTCTTCTCGCGCTGCTTGTTGTTGAGCTCCATCTGCATGCGGCGCGTTGCCTCGAACGTGTCGTAGGCGCCCTTGTAGAGCGTCAGCCTGCGATGCTCGAGATGGGCGATCGAGGTCACGGCCTTGTTGAGCAGGTCCCGGTCGTGGCTGATCATGAAGACGGTATAGGGATAGGTCTGGAGGTACTTCTCCAGCCACAGCGTGCCTTCGAGGTCGAGGTAGTTGGTCGGCTCGTCGAGCAGCAGCAGGTCCGGCTGGCTGAACAGCACGGCCGCCAGCGACACGCGCATGCGCCAGCCGCCCGACAGTTCCGATGTCGGCGCCAGTTGCCGCTCCTTCTCGAAGCCGAGCCCCTTGAGGATGGTCGAGGCGCGTGCCTCGGCCGTATGCGCGTCGATCTCGGCGAGCCGGGTATGGATGTCGCCGATCCGGTGCGGATCGGTCGCCGTCTCCGCTTCCGCCAGCAGGGCCGTGCGCTCCTTGTCGGCCGAAAGCACCACGTCGAGCACGCTGATCTCGCTCGCCACGGCCTCCTGCGCCACCGAACCGATGCGGGCCTTGCGGTTGACCTCGATGGTCCCCGTCTCGGGCGCGATGTGGCCCAGGATCAGCTGGAACAGCGTCGTCTTGCCCGTGCCGTTCTTGCCGACGAACCCGGTCTTGGACCCGTCCGGCAGCACCAGCGAGGCGTTCTCGAACAGGGGTCGCCCCTGGATGCGGTAGGTGAGGTCATTGATGGTCAGCATGTCAGTCGCTCTCCGCAAGGCGGAGGGCCCGCGTCTTGTTCATGTCGGTGTAGTCCGTGCCAAATAGTGCGAACGCGGGGACAAGTCCAATGATCAGGCGGAACAGGTCGCGGCCTCCCCGCCTGAACGCCCGTCTTGCGCCCATCACGCCTTCCCGCTAGAAGGCCGCACCCATTCGAGACCCCAGGCAAGGACCACAGACATGGCCATCGAGCGCACCTTCTCCATCATCAAGCCCGATGCGGTTCGCCGCAACCTGATCGGCAAGATCCTGACCGTGTTCGAAGAAAACGGCCTCCGTCCCGTGGCGCTCAAGAAGATCCACATGACCCGCGCCCAGGCCGAGGGCTTCTACGCCGTCCACAAGGAGCGTCCCTTCTTCGGTGAGCTCGTCGAGACGATGACGTCCGGTCCGGTCGTGGTGCAGGTGCTCGAAGGCGAGAACGCCATCCTCAGGAACCGCGAAGTGATGGGCGCCACCAACCCGGCCAATGCCGCCGAGGGCACCATCCGCAAGCTCTACGCCCTTTCCGTCGGCGAGAACTCGGTCCACGGCTCGGACGCTCCCGAGACCGCCGCCGAGGAGATCAAGTTCTTCTTCACCGACGACGAGATCGTCGGCTGATCGCCTGACTGCCCGAAATTCCGAGGGGCCGCCTCCGGGCGGCCCTTTTGTTTTGCTAGTCGGCGACCCCGGCACACCGCGATCTCCCTCGCGACCGCGCCGCTAGCCAGAAATAGAACCGCCCCCCGGGGACGGACCCGGTGGGTGTGGTACTCATCGCGCAACAGCAAAAGATGACACCGTGAGCCTGCCCGACACCATTCACCCAGCCCTCGCCACCGCGCTCGCGGAGCGCGGCTACGAGACGCTGACGCCCGTACAGCTCAGCGTGCTGGCCCCCGAGGCGACCGACCGCGACCTGCTCGTTTCCGCCCAGACCGGCTCGGGCAAGACCGTGGCGTTCGGCATCGCCATCGCCCCCACGCTCCTCGGGGAGGAGGTGAAGTTCGGGCCGGCGACGACGCCGCTCGCCCTGCTGATCGCGCCCACCCGTGAACTTGCCCTGCAGGTGCAGCGCGAGCTGCAATGGCTGTTCGCCGGAACCGATGCGCGGATCGCCGCCGGCGTCGGCGGCATGGACATCCGCACCGAGCGCCGGGCCTTCGAGCGTGGCGCCCATATCGTCGTCGGCACGCCCGGCCGGCTGCGCGATCACATCACCAAGGGAGCGCTCGACCTCGGCCAGGTGCGCGCCGTCGTCCTCGACGAAGCCGACGAGATGCTCGACCTCGGCTTCCGCGAAGATCTCGAGTTCATCCTCGAGGCCGCGCCGGACGACCGCCGCACGCTGCTCTTTTCCGCCACCGTTCCGCGCGAGATCGCCGAGCTCGCCAAGACCTTCCAGCGCGATGCGCTCCGCCTCGTGGCGACCAGCGCCGGCGAACAGCACGCCGACATCGAGTACCAGCAGATCGTCGTGCGCAACGACGAGAAGGAGCACGCGGTCATCAACACGCTGCTGCTCCACGACAGCTCCAACACGATCGTCTTCTGCCACACCCGCGAGTCGGTGAAGCACCTGACGGCCCGCCTTGCCAACCGTGGTTTTCCCGTGGTGGCGCTGTCGGGTGAACTGACCCAGGCGGAGCGGACCAATGCGCTCCAGGCGATGCGCGATGGCCGCGCCCGCGTCTGCGTCGCGACCGACGTCGCGGCGCGCGGCATCGACCTGCCCAACCTCGACCTCGTCATCCACGCCGACATCCCCTCCAACCCCGAAACGCTGCTGCACCGCTCGGGCCGCACGGGCAGGGCGGGGCGCAAGGGGATCTGCGCGCTCATCGTGCCGCTGCATCGCCGAAGCGCCGCCGCGCGCGTGCTGCGCGCCGCCAATCTCGACGCCGTCATCCGCTCCGCGCCGACCATCGCCGAGATCGACGCGCGCAATCGGGCCCAGATCCTCCAGGCCGCCGTCGAGACCGTCGCGGCGGACGATGTCGATGCCGGCTTCGTCGCCGAACTGCTGGAGCGCGTGACCCCCGAGCAGCTGGCCGCCGCCTACATCCGGCGCGAGCTTGCTGCCCGTCCGGCGGCCGAGGACGTGTCCGGCGCCCCGATCCCCGCCTTCCAGGACAAGGCCCCGCGCCGCGACAAGCGTTTCCCCGACGAGGGTCCCGGCCGGCCCGAGCCGATGCAGGATGGCCGCTGGTTCACGCTCTCCATCGGCCGCAACCGCAAGGCCGATCCGAAGTGGCTGCTGCCCCTGATCTGCAAGGCCGGCGACGTCACCAAGCGCGACATCGGCTCGATCAAGATATTCGACACCGAGACGCGCTTCGAGATCGCCGCGGACAGGGCGGATGCCTTCGCACGCACCGTCGCGAGCAACGGCAGCAGCGTCGAGAACGGCGCAACCATCGAGCCCTCGAGCGCCCCGGGCTTCCAGAAGCGCAGCAAGCCGCCGCGCTACGAGGGCAAGCCGCCCCGCCACGAGGAGGCCCCGCGCTTTCAGCGGCACAAGGGTCCGCCGCGCGACGACGGGCCGCGCTACAAGGTCCGCTCGGACAAGGGCGCCAAGCTCGCCACCGCCCCGGCCCGCGAGATCACGCCTCCCGTTGCCGAGCAGGTCGCCCGCCCCGTTGCCGAGCGGAAGCCGAAGGTGAGCACCAAGGACAAGGGCAAGCCCAAGTACAAGAACCGCGTCCGGCACGAACCGCCCGCCGGGGCCGGTGCGCCGCCTCGCAAGAAGAAGACTTTCGATCCGCTGGATTGACGAATGTTCTTCACTGGGCTCATCCTCCCCTTCTCTGAGGGGAGGAACTGATGCCTTACGTTCGTATCGAGATTACCGACGGCGCCACCTACGAGCAGAAGCTGCAGATCTACAAGGAAACCACCGAGATGCTGCAGCGCATCCTCAACAAGAAGCCCGAGTACACGTTCGTCGTCATCGAAGAGGTCGACAACAAGAACTGGGGCCACATGGGCACCTCGGTCGCCAAGATTCGCGAGGCCGAGGCCAAGGAGCGCGCCAAGGCCGCCAAGCCGGCGGACAAGAAGGTCGCCAAGGCGGCCGGCAAGAAAACCGTCAAGGCCTGACTTGCCGGAGATTCTCGTTCACATCGTCGAAGGGCGCAGCGTCGAGAGCAAGAAGGCGCTGCTGCGGGACATCACCGAAGCCGTCGTGCGCAATTTCGGCGTTCCGGCCGAGCGCGTCGTCGTGCAGATCGTCGAGAGTCCCGCGCACGGCAAGTCGAGGGGCGGCGTGCCCTTCGACGAGATGTAGCCCCCTCAGCAGTTGCAGCGTGGCTCGCCGCAACATTGCGGCGTCGCGCCGGCCCGGCCCGGCCCGGGGTCCTGCCGGCCCTCGCGGACATGGGACAAACCGCCGTCCCCCGGGGGTGCTTTCGGCCCTTCACTTGGCGCGCACCCCGTCCTATATGCACCCCTGCCGGGGACGACCCCGGCGTTCCATTCACTGCGGGACGGCCCGTCACAGGAGTAATCCCATGGCATGGGTCTATCTCGCCGCGGCCGGCCTGCTTGAAGTGGTCTGGGCCATCGGGCTCAAGTATACCGAAGGCTTCACGCGGCTCACGCCGTCCATCGTCACCATCGGCGCCATGGTGGCGAGCGTCGCCCTTCTCGGCATCGCCTTGCGCGACCTGCCGGTGGGCACCGGCTATGCCGTCTGGACCGGCATCGGCACCGTCGGCACGGCCATCCTCGGCATGCTGCTCTTTCACGAGCCGGCCACGGCCCTGCGGCTGGGCTGCATTGCCCTGATCGTCAGCGGCATCATCGGCCTCAAGCTCGTCGGCTGAGGCGCGTCGAGGCCCTGTGGCGTCCCTTGACGGCAAGTCGTCGATCACAAATATCGTGATGACGCAAAAGTTGATGGAACCTTTCTGCAATATCCGTAAACGTCTGTCGCAGGGGGCTCCATCACTCGGAGCTATTCCGCGCCGAGCGTCAGCGCATCATCGTTTAGGGGTAAAGGGGAGCCATGCTGTTCCGCTTCGCTGAGGTCGTGACCGTCCTCGTGCTCGTCGTCAATCTGCTTATTGCCAAGCATATCCCGATCATCAACCAGCTGCCGCTGGCCCAGATGACCGGCATCGTCTGCTTCTCGTTCGCCATCTTCCTCAGCCTGCGGATCTACCAGGCCGAGCTTCGCCGCATCCGCGCCGAAGAGTAGGGCCGGCCTGCAGCGCAGGTTGCGCCGCGGTCAGCGCTGCTGGCCGCGGGCGTCCCGATGCGCCCGCCGTCGCGCTTGCGATCATGGCATTGGTGCCTCTGCCAATCGGCGTGCCGTTCCGCTAGGATCGGCGCGTCGGAGATCCACCAATGACTGCCATCGCCGCTCCCCGCATCGCGCGCTCCGTCTGTCCGCACGACTGTCCGTCGACCTGTGCGCTGGACGTCGAGATTGTCGATGACCGCACCATCGGCCGCGTCCGCGGCGCCAGGGACGATCCCTACACGGCCGGCGTCATCTGCGAGAAGGTGGCGCGCTATGCCGAACGGATTCATCATCCCGACCGCCTGACCCATCCGCTTCGCCGCGTCGGCAACAAGGGCGCCGGCGAGTGGCGGCGCATCACCTGGGACGAGGCCTTCGACGAGATCGTGGCGCGCTGGCTCGAGATCGAGCGCACCGACGGGCCCGAAGCCGTCTGGCCCTATTTCTACGCCGGCACCATGGGTCATGTGCAGCGCGACGGCATCGAGCGCCTGCGGCACGCGCGGGGCTACTCGCTGCAATACGACACCATCTGCACCGGTACGGCCTGGCCCGGCTATCTCGCCGGCGCCGGCAAGCTCCAGGGCGCCAATCCCGAGGAGATGGCAGAGAGCGACTGCATCGTCATCTGGGGCACCAATGCCGTCGCCACCCAGGTCAACGTCATGACCCACGCCATGCGGGCCCGCAAGAGTCGCGGCGCCCGCATCGTCGCCATCGACATCTATCGCAACGCCACCATGGAGCAGGCCGACATGGCGCTGGTCGTGCGCCCGGGCACCGACGGCGCGCTCGCGGTCGCGGTCATGCACATCCTGTTGCGCGACAACCTCGCCGACCGCGCCTACATGGCCCGCTATACCGACTTCTCGC